>NZ_JAHUZF010000005.1 GCF_019218295.1 Maritimibacter sp. DP1N21-5 | reverse complement strand
CACGATGGATGGCTCGCCGAGCCTCCGAGTTAGCGAGGTCGACACCGCACTACGGTGGTATGCGGCCCGGCTCATGGATCTGATGGCGGTCTGACGCCACGATGATCAATCCGGCGCGGGACGTCGCGCCGGACCTGAGAAAAATCCCCCAATATGTCAAAAGCTTACGGAGAACCGAGAACTTTTTTCGGTTTGCCGTTTTGGATGGCGTGACATTTTCCTTAGTTCCTATGGGACGCCAATTAGAACCACGCATCGAGCACATCACATGACACCCATTCTGCTGAAATTCGAGGATGCCGCGAAGCTCCTCGGTATTCCCAAGACGGATCTCTGTGCTGCTGCTGATGAACACGGGTTCACCGTGAGCATCCGCAAGACCCGTCGGATTGAAGCAGATAAACTGAAGGAACTGATCGAACAATGCCGCGTAAATCCAAAGGCCCCAAGCTCTACTTTCGCAAAGCCAAGGGGTCGCGAAAGGCCGTCTACGTCATCCGAGACGGCAAGAATGAGTTCTCAACGGGCACAGACGATAGCGGATCAGCTGAAAAGGCACTCCGGATCTACCTCGCAGAAAAAGAGCGACCAGTAGCGCCGGATGCCAAGCTCATGGTCGCGGATGAAACAGGCTCCCCCCGTAGCCTTGCCGTCGCTCCTGCATGCACATCTCAATCGCTGGCACGCCAATGGATCCCAGTGGGTCGTCGAGATCGAAGGCGCGGGCGTGGTGAACATCAAGAACGACTGGGAGGCGGTTCGCCAACGAGCCGGGCTTCCCGAAGTCACGCCTCATACCCTGAGGCACACCGCTATCACCTAGGCGATGCAAGGCGGCGCTGACGTTTGGCACGTATCAGGCTTCTTTGGCGTGTCGCTTGACACACTTCAGCGCGTCTATGCACACCACCATCCTAATCACATGTTCACCGCCGTTGGTGCAGCGAACAGGATGGGTAAGCCGGCCAAATAGGACGTCACATTCGATTCAGGGACCAGCCCGTGCGAGCCGACTCGCGCGGGCTTTTTGTTTGGAACGCGGCCATCTGTCAGGTCTGACCGACCTGATACGATGCATATCTGGGACGGTCCCCAGATATGTGGGGCCCAGAAAACAACAAAGGCGCCCGAAGGCGCCTTGTTTTATTGGTCGGAGCGAGAGGATTCGAACCTCCGGCCCCTGCCTCCCGAAGACAGTGCTCTACCAGGCTGAGCTACGCTCCGACCGTGGCGGGCGGGATAGCCCAGCACGGGCGCCTTGGCAAGTGGTTATTCTGCCGCTTCGCGCCGGCTTCTGCGGTGCAGGATGGGCGAGATGCGGAAGGACGCCGCCGTGGCCCCGCGCGACCTTGTGCGCAACACAGGAGTTTGCGACCTTGCGCCCAGCCGAACCTCGCGAAAGAGGATGTAAAGCCCCGACAGAATGATGATTCCCGCGCCGATCATCGTGGCCCTGTCCACACTTTCGCCGAAGAGGAACAGTCCGAAGAGGCTGGCCCATATGATCTGGGAATACTGCATTGGCGCGACGATGGCCGCGTCGCCGTTGCGGTAGGCGGCGATCAGCACCAATCCCGCGACGAATCCAAGGAGTGACACGAGGCCGAGCCCGCCTAGGTGCTGGATCGGCATCGGCACATAGACGAAAGCAAGGAGGCTCCCCATGATCAGGAAGTTCGAGGCCATCGGATAGAGCATCAGGACCACCGGGCGTTCATCCTTGCCGATCTTGCGCACGATGACGCTCGCCACCGCATTGCCGACCGCCGAGGTGAGGCCCGCGATATGGCCGAGCGTCAGTTCCGTCGCCCCCGGTCGCAACACGACCAGCACCCCGATCAGCCCGAGCACGACGGCGAACAGCCGATGCGGGCCTACCCGTTCGCCCAGCATGGGGATTGACAGCAGGGTAATCAGGAGCGGCGAGGCGAAGAGCAGCACATAGACCTGCGCCAGCGGGAGAACCGAGAATGCATAAAAGGCCGTGAAGCCGGTGAGCGAGGCAGAAAGCGTGCGTGCCAGTGTCCACCAGGGATGCACGGGCCGGAGGTTGCCGGGCGTCGCGTCCTTCATCAGCATGAAGGTCACGAGCGGGAATGAGAACAGCGTCGAAAAGAAGATGAGCTGAAACGGCGAATAGGTTCCGCCCAGCACCTTGATGACGGCGTCGTGGGTCGCATAGATGCCGAACGCCAGAAGCGCGAGAAGTGGGCCGGACAGGTTCATGGGGTCTCCATTCTACCTGACGGTATCGCGCAGACCCTTCGGATTGTTCAACCCCGCATGGGGGAACCGATCAAATGCGAGGCGGCAATCGGCCAAGTGATGCGTATTTGGCCGGTGGTGCCAGGTCCATGACCGACGCAAGAAGAAAGCCGCGCGAGGGAGTCGCGCGGCTTCAGGGTCATTGGTCGGATCAGAGGCTCGCGTCGAGCTTGGCGAGGATCGCGTCGCCCATGCCGCTGGTCGAAACGGGTGTGACGCCCTCCTGGCCCAAAAGGTCCGCGGTGCGCACACCATCGGCCAGCACATCCTCGATGGCCTTTTCCAGACGGTCGGCTTCGTCGCCCAGATCGAAGGAATAGCGCAGCGCCATCGAGAACGACAGGATGCAGGCGATCGGGTTCGCCTTGCCCTGACCCGCGATATCGGGGGCCGAGCCATGCACCGGCTCATAAAGCGCCTTGGGACGGCCGTTCGCCATCGGCAGGCCGAGCGAGGCCGACGGCAGCATGCCGAGCGAACCCGTCAGCATCGCGGCCACGTCGGACAGCAGGTCGCCAAAGAGGTTGTCGGTCACGATCACGTCGAACTGTTTGGGCCAGCGGGCAAGCTGCATGCCACCGGCGTCGGCATACATATGCGACAGCTCGACCTCGGGGTAATCCTTGGCGACTTCGGTGACGACTTCGCGCCACAGGATGCCCGATTCCATCACGTTGGCCTTTTCCATGGAACACAGCCGCTTGCCGCGCTTCATGGCAAGTTCAAAGGCGGACCGCGCCACGCGGTCGATCTCGCTCTCGGTATAGCGCTGGGTGTTGATGCCCACGCGTTCGTTGTTTTCGGTAAAGATCCCGCGCGGCTCGCCGAAATAGACGCCCGAGGTCAGCTCGCGCACGATCATGATGTCGAGGCCCGCGATCACGTCGCGTTTGAGCGACGAGAAATCGGCGAGCGCGTCGAAACACTGGGCCGGGCGCAGGTTCGAGAACAGGTCCATCTCCTTGCGCAGGCGCAGGAGACCACGCTCGGGTTTCACGCTGAAATTCAGCACGTCGTATTTCGGGCCGCCCACGGCCCCCAGCAGAACCGCGTCCACCTCCTGCGCCTTGGCCATCGTGTCGTCGTGCAGCGGTGTGCCATGCGCGTCATAGGCGGCCCCGCCGACGAGGTCCTCGGACACGTCGAAGCGGAGGTCGCGCTTGTCACCGAACCAGTCGATGATGCGCTTCACTTCGGCCATGACTTCCGGGCCGATCCCGTCGCCGGGGAGGATGAGGAGAGAGCCGATGCTCATGGGCGTTGTCCTTCTGAATGACTGTCCGCGGTGGGGTATCCTGACCGGACGGAAGGGTCAAGAAACGCTGGGGCTCCGGACGGTCGCCGGGATGCCTTCGGCCAGCGCGTCCCAGACCCGGCTCACCCGCGGGACCCGGCGCATCGCCTCATGCGCGGTGAGCCAGACGGGCAGGGCGGGGAGCCCCATCTCGGGAAACAGCCGCTCGACCCTCGGATCGGACTGGCCCGTGGCCACCTGCGCGATCCCGATGCCGCAGCCCGCCGCGACGAGTTGCCAGTTTCCGGCCTGATCATCCGTCCGCGTCGCGAAGAAGTCGCGCGTAACCGGCCAGCCCATCTCTCGCATACCCCGGATCATCAGGTCCGAGCGGTCATAGCCGACCCAGTCGTGGTTCAGCATGTCTTCGACGGTCTCCGGCCGCCCCCGCCGGTCGAGATAGCTCGTCGCCGCGAAGATCCCCAGGGGCAGGTCGCAGACATGCCGAGTCACCACGTCGAGTTGCTCCGGGCGATACATTCGCACGGCGATGTCGGCTTCGCGGAACAGAAGGTTCTCGCTCGCGTCGGTCGCGACGAGGTCGATCTCGATCCCCGGCTCCGTGTCCCGCAACCGGGCAAGGATCGGCGGCAGCACGAAATGCGCGACGATGACGCTCGCCGTGAGCCGCACCGTGCCCGACGCGCGGTCGTCCTCGCCTGCGGCAATCAGGGCGATTTCTCCCGCCGCATCGCGCATCGCCTGGGCCGCAGGAAAGATCCGATGACCGATGTCGGTCAGGCTCAGGCCCTTGGCGTGACGACAGAAAAGCTCGACGGCCAGCGCCTGTTCCATGTCGCGCACTTGCCGCCCGAGCGTTGGCTGGCTTGCCGACAGGACCCGCGCGGCGGCAGAGAGCGAACCCTCTTCTGCGACGGCGAGGAAAGCGCGGATCAGGGTCCAGTCGATCTGGGACAAGGGGTTTTCCATTCACCCATGAATAGCAGACATCCGCTTTCTGGCAATTCCTATACGAAGCGCGTAGGGACAAGCTGCGTCATGACCACCGGAAAGGAGACCGTCATGACCAAGACCATCCTCATCCTCGGCGGCACCGGCAAGTTCGGCCGCCATGCCACCAAGGCTTTCACCGAAGCCGGCTGGACCGTGCGGCCCTTTGACCGAGCCACCGAAGACCTGACGGCGAAGATGCGCGAGGCCGACGCGGTGCTCATGGGCTGGAATCCCGTCGGCTACCACCTTTGGGCCGATCACCTGGTCCCGCTTCATGACCGTGTCGCCCGTGCGGCCGCTGCCACTGGGGCGCGGGTGATCCTGCCGGGCAACGTCTATGTCTACGGTCCCGGTCAGGGCATGCCTTGGACCACGGACACACCGCATCGGGCCGAGAACCCCCTTGGCCGACTGCGCCGCGCGGCCGAGGCGACCTACGCTCGCCACGGTGCGAAACTGACGATTCTTCGCTGCGGCGACTTCATAGACACCGAGAATGGCGGCAACTGGTTCGACAGTCACATCGCGGCGACGGCCCCCAAAGGCTTCATCCGTTATCCCGGTGCGCTGGACGTTCCCCATGCCTGGGCTTTCCTCCCGGATGCGGCGCGGGCCGCCGTCGCACTGGCTGAAGCGGCAGACCGGCTGACCGACCGCGAGGACGTGCCTTTTCCCGGCTACACGCTGTCAGGCAACGACCTTGCCCGCGCGATGTCGCAGGCGCTGGGCCGTCCGATCGCCGTGAAGCCCTTCCAATGGCTGCCACTGCGCCTGGCTCAGCCGGTCGTGCCGATGCTGCGCGGCGTCTTCGAGATGCGCTATCTCTGGTCGCTGCCTCATGCACTCGACGGTGGGCGGTTGGCTGAACTTGCACCCGACTTCACGGCGACGCCCCTTGCCGATGCGCTGCGTCAGGCGCTTGCCTGGCAGGAGCGAAGGCACGCCGCCTAATGTCTGCGCCTGTGTCCGCCCGGCGTGCGCGACAGGAAGTCGACCGGCCGTTTCGCGACCCAGGCCGCGAACTTCGCGAGGCGCGGATGGGTCAGGAGCTTTTCCGGTGTGTCGTAGTCACGCGCGATCTCGGCTTCGCAGAGCGTCGCGTGGATTTCCTTGTGGCAGATGTGGTGCAAGAGCACCGTCTCCCGCCCGCCCTTGAGCCGCGGCACGAGGTGATGGCGCGACTGCGGCACGCCGGGCGGGATCGGGCGGCCGCAAAGCGGACAGACGGGCGTGCTTGTGTCGGCGGGCGTTTCCATGCAGGGAACGTGGGATGACGGACGAGATTTGCCAAGCGCTGGTGATCGGAGGCGGGCCCGCGGGGCTGATGGCCGCGGGCGAGTTGGCCCGTGCCGGCCTGTCCGTCGTGCTCTGTGAAGCCAAGCCCACCGTTGCGCGAAAATTCCTGATGGCGGGCAAGAGCGGTCTGAACCTGACCAAGGACGAACCGCTCGACTCCTTCCAGGCGCAGTTCCACGGAAGTTGCGCGGGTTTGGTGCGCGAGGCAGTCGCGGACTTCGGCCCCGAGGCGGTCGCGGATTGGGCGCGCGGGCTGGGGCAGCCGGTCTTCACCGGCTCGTCAGGTCGGGTTTTCCCGGTCTCGATGAAAGGCTCCCCCCTTCTGCGGGCCTGGCTCGCCGGGCTGGACGGGGTCACGATCCGCACGCGTTGGCGCTGGGCGGGGTTTGGGGACGATGTCTGGCGTTTCGAGACCCCCAAAGGTGAGCGCACGATCCGCGCGGAGCGGGTCATTCTGGCGCTGGGCGGGGCGAGCTGGGCGCGGCTGGGGTCTGATGCGTCTTGGGTTCCATGGCTGGATGAGCGCGGTGTCGAGATCGTGCCGTTCCAACCCGCGAACGCCGGGCTGGTAGTGGACTGGTCGCCCCATATGGCCAGACATTTTGGCGCACCGGTCAAGGTGGCGCGGCTCACCGCCGGCCAGACCGACGTCCGTGGCGAGTTCGTCGTCTCTGCGCGCGGGCTTGAAGGCTCTGCCATCTACGCCGTGTCGCGCGCGGTGCGGGAGGGTGCGCCCCTGACGCTCGATCTTTGTCCGGACTGGACCCTTGACGAGGTCGCCGCCCGGCTGGCCAAGCCGCGCGGCAAGGCGACCGTTACCGCCCATCTGCGCAAGACCCTGCGCCTTGATCCGGTGCGGCTCGCGCTTCTCATGGAATTCGCGCGGCCCCTGCCCGAAGGCGCGGCTTTGGCGGGGCTGGTGAAAGCACTCCCGGTGGCCCACGGCGGTCTTCGACCGATGGACGAGGCGATTTCGACCGCCGGGGGGGTCCCAGCCGGCGCGCTCGACGGCTATGTGCTTCGTGCGCTCCCCGGCGTCTTGACCTGCGGCGAGATGCTTGATTGGGAGGCCCCGACGGGGGGTTACCTGCTCACCGCCTGTTTCGCCACCGGGCGCGCGGCCGCGCGCCAAGCACTCGATATCGCGCACCGAACTTGATCCTGGGCGGGAGATTCAACCCAGTGCCTTGACCCGCTGATAAGCCTCGCGCGACCGCATCCGTTTGAAATAGGCCAGCACATCCTCGTTCTCGACCGGGTATTTCGCGCCAAAGGCCCAGTTTCCACAGTGAGTCGCGAGGATGTCGGGCACGGTCATCTCGTCGCCCATGAGAAAGGGCCTGTCGCCCAGGAACCCGGCCAGCCGGTCGATGGAGCGGGCGAATTCCCACTTTAGCGGCCCGCGGATCTCGGGCATCTTCTGGTCATCGGGCAGCATGAACATATGGCGCGTGCCCATCCACAAAAGCGCATCCATTTCGTCGTTGATGAAATTCGTGACCGCGTCCTGCTTGCCCCGCGCGACGGTGCCGGCGGGGGCGGTGAAGCGCCCGTGTTTGTCCGCGAGGAACTGCATGATCGCGACGGAATCGCCGAAGCTGTCGCCCTCGACCTCCAGCACCGGGACCTTGCCCAGAAGGTTGCGGGCTCGGGCGTCCTCGGACTGCGGTCCGGTCTTCACGAAGTCATAGGCCTCGCCCAGTTCCTCGAGCATCCAGAGCACGCGAAAGGCGCGGGTGTCAGTCTTGCCGTAGACGGTATACATTTCGGTTCCTCCCTGTCTGCAGGGAAGCCGGGGTCGCGCAGCAGGGCAAGCGTGACGTGAGGTTCAGCGCCCCGCCATATAGGCCAGACGAATGAGCGTGCGCTCCATCAGCGCCATTCCGGGTGCCTTGGAGGCGGACCGCAGCGTGAGGTCGGCGTCCACGATCATGTCGAGCGCCGATTCGAGCTTGTTCACGCCCCAGCGCCCGGCCTGCCGGATCATCCGGTCGCGGGATTTGAAATGCACCGGGGGACGGGCGCGGAAGATGCCCTTGCCCGGCCCCTCGGGGTCCGAGGCGGCCATGTGGAGCGTGCGAAAATGCATCGTCATCGCAATGGCGAGGCGGACGGGCTCCAGCCCCTGCGCCTCCAGTTTGGTGAGAAGCGGCCCAAGGTCGCCCGCCCGACCCTCGGCGGTGGCGTGGAGCACGTCGTCCAACTCGGCTTCCGTCGTGGCGGGCGCACAGGCCAGCACATCGGCGGGGGAGACGGGCGCGGGATCGCCCAGCTTGTAAAGCGACAGTTTCTCCATCGTCTGGCGGAAATCGCCGGGGTCCAGAGTGCGCGACAGCCCCTCGATATCCGTCATCGCCTCGCGGTCGATGTTGGTCAGGCCCTTTTTCCCGAGTTCCGCCTGAATTTCCTCGCGCGTCGGCGGGTCGTCATAGATGCCCACGGCATAGGCGCTGGGATGCGTCTCGAAATATTTCCGGAGCGCCCCGGTCGGCTTCATGTTCCCGCCCGTAATGATCACGGCGGCGTCGCCCGGCACCCATTCATCCAGCGATTTGCCCAGATCCTTGCCCGCAAGATCGGTCATATCCTCGACAAAGACGGCGCGGGGACCGGGGAAAAAGCCGATCTCCTTGATGGCGTCGAGAAGCCGGGTCGGATCGGACTTGAGGTCACCGGCGGTCATCCGGGTGAGCCGCATGTCCTGTTCATAGGTCGGGCCCAGCAGATTCTCGATCAACTCCTGCCGCTTGAGCGCCACGCGCATCGCGTCGGTCCCGTAGATGAGCACGCCCATCTTGTCGGGATCGGGTTTCGCGAAATAACGCGCGGCCTCGGCGGGTTTGAGCTTCATGTGACGACTGTGGCCCTAGGCCACGACGTTCACAATACGCCCCGGCACCACGATCACCTTCTTCGGCGGATTGCCGTCCAATGCCCGCTGCACGCCTTCGGTCGCGAGCGCGAGTTTCTCGACCTCGGCCTTGTCCATATCGGCGGGCACGGTGATCTCATCCCGCCGCTTGCCGTTCACCTGAATGGGCAGCGTTACGGTCTCGTCCACCAGCATCGCCTCGTCGAGCTTCGGCCAAGGGGCGTCGGCGACGAGGCCTTCGCCGCCGAGCATGGACCAGAGCTCTTCCGCGAGGTGCGGGGTCATGGGCGACATGAGCTGCGCGAGCGTCTTGGCGGCGGTCTTCTTGGCTTCGGCCCCGGCTTGGGACTTCTGCAAGGTGTTGGTGAAACCATAGAGCTTCGCCACGGACGTGTTGAAGGCAAAGCCCTCGATCCCGTCGGACACGGCCTTGATCGTCTTGTGCATCGCGCGCAGCAGGTCCTCGTCACCCGTGCCCTCGCCCGTGGAGTCTACCACGTCCGACACGATCCGATACACGCGGGCCAAGTGCTTGGACGCGCCCTCGGCACCCGACGCGGTCCATTCCACATCGCGCTCGGGCGGGCTGTCGGACATGACGAACCAACGCGCGGTATCGGCCCCGAAGTCCGCGATGATCGCCAGCGGGTCGACCACGTTGTTCTTGGACTTGGACATCTTGGCGGAGGGGATGACCTCGACCTGTTCGCCGGTCTCCCTGACGAATACGCCGCCTTCCCGCGCCTCGACCTGCTCGGGGTAGTGGTAGACCGGACGCCCCTCGGCGCTCGTCGTCCTGTAGATCGCGTGCGTCACCATGCCTTGGGTAAACAGCGCATTGAACGGCTCACGCGATTTTTCCGGCAGGTGGCCGGTCATGTTCATCGCGCGGGCGAAGAACCGGGAATAGAGCAAGTGCAGGATCGCGTGTTCGATGCCGCCGATGTATTGATCGACGTTCATCCAGTACTCCACATCCTCCGCGACCGTCGGCGTGTCCGCACGCGGCGCGGTGAAGCGGGCGAAATACCACGACGAATCGACGAAGGTGTCCATCGTGTCGGTCTCGCGCTTGGCCGGCGCACCACACGACGGGCAGGCGCAGTCGCGCCACGTCGGGTGGCGGTCGAGCGGGTTGCCGGGGATGTCGAAGCTCACGTCATAGGGCAATTCGACGGGCAGGTTTTCCTTCTTCTCCGGCACCACGCCGCAGGCGTCGCAATGCACCACGGGAATCGGGCAACCCCAATACCGCTGGCGCGAAAGGCCCCAGTCGCGCAGGCGGTATTGCGTGTGGCCCGTGCCCCAGCCCGCCATTTCGGCAAAGGCCACGGTGGCGGCAATCGCCTCTTCCCCCGTCGCCTCGTCCAGACCCGCGAAGTGGTTCACCCATTTCACGCGCTCGGTCTTGGGCGGCAGGAAGGCGGTGTTCTCCACCGGCTTCGGGTCTTTGAGGTCAAAGAAGGTGTCGATCACCGGCAGGCCGTATTTCCGCGCGAAATCGAGGTCGCGCTGGTCATGCGCCGCCGAGCCGAAAATCGCCCCGGTGCCGTAATCCATCAGGATGAAGTTCGCGATCCAGACGGGCAGCTCCCAATTCGGGTCGAGCGGGTGCTTCACGCGCAGGCCGGTGTCCATCCCCAGTTTTTCCGCCGTTTCCAACTCGGCGGCGGTGGTGCCCCCCTTGCGGCAAAGTGCTGCGAACTCCGCGATCTTGGGGTCGGACGCCGCCAGGTCCTTGGCCAGCGGGTGATCCGCCGAAATCCCCACGAAACTCGCGCCCATCAGCGTGTCGGGCCGGGTCGTGTAGACCTCGATCGGATCGCCCCCGTCCAGGCGCTCGAACGCAAAGCGAAGGCCCTGCGACTTGCCGATCCAGTTCGCCTGCATCAGACGCACCTTCTCCGGCCAGTCCTTCAGCCCGTCCAGGGCCGACAGCAACTCGTCCGAGTAATCCGAGATCTTGAAGAACCACTGGGTCAGCTCGCGCCGCTCCACATCCGCGCCGGACCGCCAACCCTTGCCGTCGATCACCTGCTCGTTGGCAAGCACCGTCATATCGACCGGGTCCCAGTTCACTACGGCGTTCTTGCGGTAGACGAGACCCTTCTCAAGGAAATCCAGAAACAGCGCCTGCTGCTGGCCGTAATACTCCGGGTCACAGGTCGCCAACTCGCGCGACCAGTCCAAAGACCAGCCCATCGGCTTCATCTGTGATTTCATTTCCTCGATGTTCTTGTAGGTCCAGTCCTTCGGATGGCCCCCGGTCGCCATGGCGGCGTTTTCGGCCGGCATCCCGAAGGCGTCCCAGCCCATCGGGTGCAGCACGGAAAAGCCCATGTTCCGCTTATAGCGCGCGACCACGTCGCCCATCGTGTAGTTGCGCACGTGCCCCATGTGGATACGCCCCGAGGGATAGGGAAACATCTCGAGTACGTAGAACTTGTCCTTCGACGGGTCGCGGGTGGCGGCGAAGGTGCCTGCCTCCTCCCAAGCCTTCTGCCACTTGGGTTCGATGGAGCTTGCGTCGTAGCGGGACATATCGGGTCCTTTGATAAGAAAAGCGCCGGGCGTTTGGCCCGGCGCACATGTAATTGGATGTGAGAGAGGCGTCCAGCCGCTTACAGGTTGATGTCCTGAACCCGGAGCTGGCGGGCGCGGTGCAGGATCGCGTCCTCGATCTTGTGCTGGGTTTCGGTCGACACCGACTGGCCGCCACGTGATTGCAGCGCCACGTGAAGCCCGCGTGCATCGAGCGCCGGGTCCGACACATGGACCGTGGCGCGATAGGCCTGACCGCCGCCGGGCGGAACGCCGTAACCGAAGACCAGAACGCCCGTGAAGGGATCGGCGCTTTCGACGGGCATGAAGGACAGAACGTCGAGCGAGGCGTTCCAGAGGTATTTGTTCACTTCGACGGTGGTGTTCGGGTCGTCGCGGTCTGCGAAGAGGTCCCAGATCGTGTCGCCATTGTCGCGCTGAGTGGCGCGATCGGGGCGCTGCGGGATCGCGATCGCATCGGGTGTGCCCTGCCGCGCGCCATTGCCGCCAAGGAAATTGCCCATGCCGCCAGAGCAGGCCGTGAGAGCCATCAGGCTGACCATGAGCCCCGCTTTCGCCACTATGCGACCTTTATGCATGGAATTGCCCCTCACCGTCCGTTTGCATCTAACTACCCAAGCGAAAAAGCCCCGGCAAGCGTTTTCCCGGCGCGGGCCGGCCAGTCATAGAGGCGGCCGGGGGACAGCCCCCCATATATATGCGCCTTCGCGCGGGCCGTGCGATCCGAGGCAGACGTGGAATCCGTGCCTCTGATAAGGCGGTCAGATTTTGTGTGACATGTCTGCACCATAATTGTGCGCAATCAAATCAGCGGTTTCGCATTGCTTGCATCAAGGGCGGGAAAGAGAGAGGAAACAGCATACTCAATTCGGATTCCCCTGAATTGAGGTGCACCTTTAGATAAACGAGGGAAACGAAATGAAAAAGATTCTCCTTGCTTCGACGATGCTGGTGGGTACCGCCGGTGTTGCCGCTGCTGACGTGTCGTTCACCGGCGCCGCCTGGACCGGCCTGTCGTACAACGTCACCACTTCCACCCTGTACCCGGAAATCTCGGCGCTCTTCACCGCCGGCATGATGACCACCACCGACGGTGGCCTCGAAGTGGGTGCTTCTGTGACCACGCTCGCCGCTGGCGCCGTGATGCAGAAAGACCCGGGCGACGCTCAATTCGGCACCAACGACTGGCCGCTGACGTCCGGCGTTGTGCTCGGTGCGTCGGTCTACATGTCCGGCTCCTGGGGCCGCCTTGACATTGCCTACGACACCAACGCTGACGACAACACTGGTCCGGCCACTCCTGGCTTTGTTGCGACTCACCCGGGTGTCTCGGCCGACCCCGACATCACCGCGACCTACACCAACACTTGGGGCAACTTCGACCTCGCGGTGTACGGCGTGCTGGTTCCGGTCGGCTCGGCTGCCACCACCATGGGTGACTTCGGCGCCATGGGCACCTACAACTTCGGCGACTATGCCGTTTGGGTTGCCTATGACTACGACCGTTCGGACGCTCCCGGTCAGCCGCACACGATCTCGGCTGGTGCCGAAGCTTCGATCTCCGGCTTCACCGGCGCCGCTGAAGTTGCTTACAACTTCGGCAACCCGGCCCCCTTCTCGTGGGCTGTGTCGGCTGGCTACGAAACCGGCCCCTACTCGGTTGAAGCTTTCTTCAACTCCGACCGTGAATACGGTGTGGAAGCTGCCTACGACCTCGGCGGCGGTGTGGCCATCGAAGCTGGCTTCGCCCACTCGAACGGCGTGAACTCGCCGGTCGCCAACGTCGTCTACGGCGGCGTGTCGATGCGCTTCTAATCCCATCGGGATTTGAACAGGGAAGAGCGGGCCTTGCGCCCGCTCTTTTCTTTTGTGCAGCGTCATGTTCTGTCGGGTCCTGAAAAGGAGTGACCGCCATGCCGCTGACCGAGATCATCCAACGCATTCAGGATGAAGAAACCCGCGTGGGTCGGGCGCCCGGGTCCACGAAGCTGGTCGCCGTGTCGAAGGTCCAGCCGCTCGACCGGGTCGTCGCGGTTCTGGAAGAGGGTCACCGTCGGTTCGGAGAGAACAAGGTTCAGGAAGCGGCGGGCAAATGGCCGGAGCTGCGCGACCGGTTCCCGGGGGTCGAACTTCACCTGATCGGACCGCTCCAGACCAACAAGGCGCGGCAGGCGATGGAGCTGTTCGACGTGATCGAAACCGTCGATCGCCCGAAGCTCGCCAAGACGATCGCGCGGCTGGCGGACGAGCTTGGCCATTGTCCGCGCCTCTTCGTTCAGGTGAACACCGGGGAAGAGGACCAGAAGGCGGGCGTCCTGCCGGCTGACGTGGATGGGTTCCTTGCCGAATGTCGTGACCTGGGTCTGACCATTGAGGGGCTCATGTGCATCCCGCCGGTCGATGAGGAGCCGTCGCTCCACTTTGCGCTCCTCGCAAAAATCGCCGCACGGAACGGGATTGCCGAGCTGTCCATGGGCATGTCGAGCGACTTTGAGAGGGCCGTTGCACAGGGTGCGACCTATGTCCGCGTCGGGTCCGCCATTTTCGGCGAACGCGACTACGACTGAGGCCGCACGATCACGCGGGAGCGGGGCGTCCACCGGTCCAGAATCCAGCGCAGGTGTTCGGGCCGGAACGCCAGACAGCCCGCCGTGGGCCTGAGCGGTCCACGCCAGCAATGCACGAAGATCGCCGATCCCTTGCCGGGTGTCGCCTCGGGCCAGTTCCAGTCGGTTACGACGAATACGTCGTAAAGCGGGTCCGCGCGGCGCAGCCGTTCATGTGATGGCGCATAGGGCGCGCGCACGAGGTGGTTGTAGTCCGGCGCATCCGGGGCATCGGACCAGAGGTCGCGGGGTCCGGTTGGGTAAAGCGGGAAGGGGGCATCCGGCCGCGCCAACCGATCCGCGCGATATCCGCCCTCCATCAGGCGCCAGACGCCCGCTGGCGTTGCGCCGTCGCCCTCGCGTTTATCGGTGGTGATGCCGTTTCGACCGATGGCCACCGGAAATTGTCGGCCCAGGAAGCGCGCACGATGGCCCGTCACGACCAGATCCCGGATCACAGGAGATGCCCGCTCTTCGCCGCCTTGGTGTCGAGATAGGCCGTATTATGCGCCCCGCGCCCGACCTTGAGCGGCACGCGCTCGGCCACGCGAATCCCCTGCGCTTCCATCATCGCGACCTTGGCGGGGTTGTTGGTCATCAGCCGCACCGAGGAGAACCCCATCTTCTTCAGGATCTCCGACCCGATCCGGAAATCCCGCTCGTCGTCTTCGAAGCCGAGCCGGTGGTTCGCCTCGACCGTGTCGAAACCCTGATCCTGAAGCGAATAGGCGCGCATCTTGTTGGCAAGCCCGATCCCGCGCCCCTCCTGGTTGAGATAGAGCAGAACCCCCGTGCCGTTCGCCCCCATCGCGCCAAGGGCCGCGCGAAGCTGTGGACCGCAGTCGCATTTGAGCGAGCCAAGCAGGTCGCCGGTGAAACAAGCCGAATGAAGCCGCGCGAGGACCGGCTCGTCGCGGTAGGGACGACCGATTTCCACGGCGTAATGCTCTTCTCCGCCGTCTTCGGGACGATAGATATGGAGCCGCCCGGCCTCGGACACTTCGAGCGGCACCCGCGCCGACACCACTTCAGCGAGCGTGGCGAGGGGCGCCTCGGCCGGCGCATCGGTCAGGTCGAGCCGCGTGAGCCCATGCTCGAGCGCCACGGCGAGCCCGTCGTCCAGAGACACCATGACCGCGGCAGGCAAGAGCATTGCGGACTTTGCCAGCACGATGGCCGCCGTCGCGATACGGTCGTCTCCGCCCCGTTCGGTCAGGAGAGGACCCTTCATCGGCTTTCGCAGGTCGTCCGCCGGGTCCGCGACTCCGGTGATCCACTCAACGCCTTCGTCCTCGGGCACGATCACGCGGGCCACGTTGTCGGAATAGGCACGGGCCTTCAGCGTGGCCGCGCGGCGGGGCGTGACCGCGAGGATGACCTGCCCGAATCCGCGCAGGTCGGCCAGCCGCGCGGGCCCCAGCGTTTCACTGGCCACGACGAGCGCGGCCTGACCGGCGATCTCGATCACCACGGGAAGCCCCATCCGCAGGTCGGCGCGGGCGCGGGCGGTCAGCTCGGTCTGGCTGGGTCTGAGGCTCATATCGGTCCCTTATCTCTCGCCCCTAGATAGAGCGCGCGCCCGGAAAGTGAAACATTCCACGCACATTCGACACGTCCGCGTGAGTCGATTGCAGCAAATGTTGCCGGGATCGTGTGGGATGCGCACCTGCCAGATGTAAGCGAACGATCATGGCAAGGAGGACCAGATGGCGACCCAGAAGAACATCCTGCTCGTCGACGACGACGAAGATATCCGTGAGGCTCTGGCCGAACAGCTTGTCATGACCGAGGATTTCGAGGTCTTCGAGGCCGCCAACGGGGCCGAGGCCATGCAGAAGGTCAAGGAGCAGATCCACGATCTGGTCATCCTCGACGTGGGCCTGCCCGACACCGACGGTCGCGAGCTTTGCAAGTTGATGCGCAAGCAGGGCGTGAAATGTCCCGTCCTCATGCTGACCGGACACGACAGCGACGCCGACACGATTCTCGGCCTTGATGCCGGGGCAAACGACTATGTGACGAAGCCCTTCAAGTTTCCCGTGCTTCTGGCCCGGATCCGTGCGCAGCTTCGCCAGCATGAGCAAAGCGAAGACGCGGTGTTCCAGCTTGGGCCCTATACCTTCAAGCCGGCGATGAAGATGCTCATCACCGAGGACGAAAAGAAGATTCGTCTGACCGAGAAGGAAACCAACATCCTGAAGTTTCTCTATCGTGCGCAGGAAAGTGTCGTGGCAAGGGACGTTCTTCTGCACGAGGTCTGGGGCTACAACGCCGGGGTCACGACCCATACGCTGGAAACCCATATCTACCGCCTGCGTCAGAAGATCGAACCCGATCCCTCCAACGCGCGGCTGCTGGTGACCGAAAGCGGTGGATACAGGCTTGTTGCCTGACGGCCACAGGGGTCAAAAACGCGCTACTTTTTGGTGCGATTTTCGGGTAGTCTGAAGTTAGGACACGATGGAATACCGGGGCGAGTTCTCTCCCCCTCTACCGGGGTTCACGACATCCCCTCCCCGTGTTGGGGTAATAACACGGGATCCTCCCTGTTGGACTGACCCGGCTTCCCGCCGGGTCTTTTTTTGTCCGTTTCTGCGTGGCCTAGTGCCCGGCAATGGGGCCGTCGACGACCGAGATTGGAGCGATACGGTCCCGGTTGGCGAGCCATTTGGGCCGGGGCGCCTTGGCCGCGAAGGGGCCGACGGGACGGTTTGTGACCGCGTTGAACACGAAGAACGCGTTCGAACGCGGGTCGGGCGTGATGTTGCCGTTCGAGCCGTGGAGCGTGTTGCAGTCGAAGAAGACAACAGTGCCAGCCGGACCGGTCGCCGCATCGAGGCCATAGTGCGAGGCGAAGCGGCGGATCGTGTCGGGCTGCGGCACCCCGACGGTCTGCGCCTTCAGCGATTGCTCGTGATTGTCCTCCGGGGTTTCGCCGAGGCAGGCGATGAATTCACCCTGCGATCCGGGGATGAGCAAGAGCGGCCCATTGAGACGCGAGTTGTCGGTCAGCAGCACCGACGCCGACACCGCCCGCATCCGGGGGAGCCCGTCCTCGGCGTGCCAGGTTTCGAAGTCCGAATGCCAGTAAAACTCTTTTCCTTTGAACCCCGGCTTATAATTGAGCCGTGACTGGTGGAGATAGACCTTGTCGTTCAAAAGAAACTGGGCGACGCCGGCCAGCCGGCTGTCCGCGGCGAGTCGCGCGAAGATGGGGGAGTGTTCGTCGAGCCGAAAGACCGTGCGAATCTCGTCCCCCTCCGGCTCGGTGACGAAGTCCGCCGGCCGTTCCTGCGCCGGGGTGTCGCGCAGTTTGGCGGCGGTAGAGACCAGAAGCTCCAGTTCCTCCGGTGTGAACACGTCGTGGCGGACGAGATATCCTTTGTCGTTGTAATGCTGTGCTTCGGCTTCGGAAATGGGCGCGGCGTCGGTCCATTCCGACCACAGGACCGGATCGCGACGCTTTGATATGTCTTCCTCGCGCGGCAGGCGCGTCGGATAGGCGTCGATGCGCTCGGCGTTCTCGGTCTTGATGGTTTCGAGTCCAGCTTCGAATTTCATGGTTTGCCTCTCCGGGTTGAGTTTTCATTTCGCCATAAAATTAGGCAGCGCGCCCCTAACGCGGACTGGCAGTCTCATGTTCCAGTCTGTGGTCGCAAGCCCGGCGGACGATGGCGCACCGGGCGGAGAGGTGCTGGTTGGGGCCCGACCACTGGCCATTCCGGTTTCAAATGGTAGGGTCCGCGCGAGCAGAATACGGAGTCGCACATGCCCTTTACCCTCGCCACATGGAACATTAACTCTGTCCGCCTGCGTGCCGATCTGGTGTCGCGCTTGCTGGCGGAGGAGGCCCCCGATGTCCTGTGTTTGCAGGAGTGCAAGAGCCCGGTCGACAAGATCCCGCTCGATGTCTTCGCCGCCCGTGGCTACACGCACCTGGTCGCCAGGGGGCAGAAGGGCTACAACGGTGTGGCGATCCTGTCGAAGATCCCGATCGTTGACGCGGGCGATCGCGATTTCGCGCGCCTTGGCCACGCGCGACATGTGGCGGCGACGCTCGAGAACGGGGTGACGGTGCATAATTTCTATGTCCCCGCCGGTGGGGACGAGCCGGATCGGGAACGCAACGAGAAGTTCGGTCAGAAGCTCGATTACCTGTCCGAGATGCGCGACTGGTTCCACGAAGAGGCGCCGCAGAAATCCGTCCTCGTCGGCGATCTCAACATCGCCCCGCGCGAGGATGACGTCTGGGACCACAAGAAGTTGCTCAAGGTGGTAAGCCATACGCCGGTCGAGGTCGAAGCCCTGGGCGAGGTGCAGGACGCGGGCAAATGGGTCGACATCACGCGCAAGGATATTCCCGAGGGCAATCTTTACAGCTGGTGGTCCTATCGCAGCGCCGACTGGGACGCCGCGGACAAGGGGCGCCGGCTCGACCATGTATGGGCCACGCCAGACATCGCCAACGCGGGGCATTCGAGCCGCATCCTGCGTCCGATGCGCGGCTGGGAGAAGCCCTCGGATCACGTGCCGGTCTTTGCGAGCTTCGACCTGTGACCTGCGACAGGCTGCCGGGGTTGGCGGCCTGAGCCATCGCGCCCATATTGGGGACAACTCTGGATAGGACGACGACCATGATTGAACTGGGACAAGCCAAGCCGAACGGCGCCGACCACGGCGCGCATGTGAAGGAAATCAGCGAAATGACCTTCATGGAGGACGTCGTCGACGCCTCCAAGGAGGTGCCGGTGATCGTGGACTTCTGGGCGCCCTGGTGCGGGCCCTGCAAGACGCTCGGCCCGGCGCTGGAAGAGGCCGTGAACGCCATGGGCGGGCGCGTGAAGATGGTGAAGGTCAACGTAGACGAGAATCAGCAGATCGCCGCGCAGCTTCGCGTGCAGTCGATCCCCACCGTCTATGCTTTCGTCGACGGACAGCCCGTGGATGGGTTTCAGGGCGCGATCCCGCACAGCCAGATCAAGGAATTCGTGGCCAAGCTGGCCGACAGCGCCGGCACCGACGGGCTGGCAGAAGCGCTCGCCGCCGCGGATGAAATGTTGGCCGCCGGGTCGGTGGACGACGCGGCCCAGACCTATGCCGCGATCATCGAAGAGGACGACAAGCGTGCCGCGGCCTATGCCGGGCTGGCCCAGTGCCACCTTGCGAAGGACGACGTCGAGGGGGCGGAGGCCGTGCTGAACGGAGCGCCCGTCGAAGTCTCCAAGGACCCGTCGATCGAAGCCGCCCACGCCCAGATCGCGCTGGCCCGACAGGCGGCAAACGCCGGTCCCGTGGATGACCTGCGCGCGCAGGTCGACGCCGATCCCGACAACCACCAGGCGCGCTTCGACCTTGCCCAGGCGTTGCAGGCCTCGGGTGACACGCAAGGCGCGGTGGACGAACTGCTGGAGTTGTTCCGGCGTGACCGGGAGTGGAACGAGTCCGCGGCAAAGGCGCAGCTCTTCATGATCTTCGACGCCCTGAAGCCCAACGATCCCATCGCGCTCAAGGGCCGGCGCAAACTGTCGTCCCTGATCCTCGTATGATCCAACGCAAGGACCTTCCCGATTCCCTGCCGCTGTTTCCCCTGCCGGGGGCAGTCGTTCTCCCTCGGGGGAGGCTGCCGCTCAACATCTTCGAGCCGCGCTATCTGGCGATGTTCGACGATGCGCTGAAGACGGCGGGGCGGCTGATCGGGATGGTCCAGCCCGCCGAGGACAGCGGGCAGCGGCTGCACCAGATCGGATGCGCGGGGCGGATCACGTCCTTCACCGAAACCGACGACAATCGCTACATGATCCAGTTGACCGGGGTCAGCCGCTTCCGGATCGTGGAAGAGATCGACGGGTTCACACCCTATCGCCGCGCCCGCCCGAACTGGGACAGTTTCGAGCGCGACCTTGGCCGGGCCGAACATGACCCGGCGATGAACCGGGACGCCTTCCTCGACCTGCTTGCCCGCTACTTCGACGTGGCGGACCTGCGCACTGACTGGGGCAGCCTCAAGGAAGCCGAGGACGAGCTTCTGATCAATTCGCTGTCGATGCTCTGTCCCTTCGATCCCGAGGACAAGCAGGCGCTTCTTGAGGCGCCGACGCTCGTCACCCGGCGCGAAACGCTGGTGACGCTCATGGAGTTTGCGCTGGCATCTGGCGGCGGGGGCGCGAGCCTGCAATGACAGAGGTTCTCTTCGACCGTCACATGCTCGAAGCGCTGGTCTGCCCGCTCACGCAACGGCCGCTCGAGTATGATCCCGAACGGCAGGAGCTCGTGTCGAAAGCTGCCAAGCTCGCCTTTCCGATCCGGGAAGGCGTTCCCGTGATGCTGGTGGACGAGGCGCGCAAACTCGACGACTGATCAGAGGTTGCGGCGGTCTTTCTCCACCCCGATCGAAAACGTCCGGTCGGGCAGATTACCACCCTGACGCAATTCACCGAGCACGGTCGTCGTCTGTGCTCCGGTGTCGTCGGTGATCACCCACTGCCGAAGCTGGACAGGATTCGCAGTGAACATGAGCTGGATGTTCCCGTATTCCGGATGCTCCGGGTCCTGCGCCGTCACGATGGTCGCCGTTCCGTCGAAGCGATGGGCGATGACCATGCCATTGCGGGCGAGATCGACGTTCTGCGCAAGGATCAGGTTCAGGGGCGTCTTGGCGAGCGGGTATTGCTCCGGCCCGGTGTTCGACTTGGCGTCGAAGATCGCGAGTTGTCCGGCCGAGGCGAGCACCAGCGTGTTGTCCGGCGCAGCATATTCGAATCGCGCGCGACCGGGGCGCTTGAGCAGGATCTGCCCGGTGGAAATCGAGCCGTCTGCGTTGATCTGGGTGAACTCCGCCGTGGCCGTCGTGATGCTGTTGAGATAGCGCGACAGGTCATTGAGCGGCAGTTGCTGGGCCATGGCAGGCAGGCTGGTCGCAGCGAGGGCAGCGGCGACGGCGGGCAAGGCGAGGGCGAATTGACGTCTGTTCATGGGCTTCATGTAGGTCCTTAGGGGCGCGGTTCCATCCCGGTTGTCCCAGGATAAGCGAAACCCGGCCTGATAGGCGATATCAGACCGGGTTCGTAACGTGCTGGTGCCGGGAGTTTGTTCCCGGCTACTGCTGTTCGGGCACCAGAATCTCGCGCTTGCCGACGTGGTTCGCCGGCGAGACGAGCCCCTCGTCTTCCATCTGCTCCACCAGGCGCGCGGCCTTGTTGTAGCCGATGCCCAGCTTGCGCTGGATATAGGAGGTGGAGCACTTGCGGTCCTTGATCACGATGGCGACCGCCTGATCGTAAAGCGCATCCTCGCCGTTCGTGTTCCCGCCGGTATTGAGGCCCAGCACCGCGTCGATGTCGTCGGCCTTCTCGTCGTCCACCCCTTCCACGACGCCGCCGACATAGGTCGGAGGGCCATAGGATTTGAGGTAGGAAACGATCTCCTCGACTTCCTCATCCGAAACGAACGGCCCGTGAACGCGGGTGATCCGCGCACCGCCGGCCATGTAGAGCATATCGCCCATGCCCAGAAGCTGTTCGGCCCCCTGTTCCCCCAGAATGGTACGGCTGTCGACTTTCGACGTGACCTGGAACGAAATACGGGTCGGGAAGTTCGCCTTGATCGTGCCGGTGATGACATCGACCGACGGACGCTGCGTCGCCATGATGATATGGATGCCCGAGGCACGCGCCATCTGGGCCAGCCGTTGGATGCAGGCTTCGATCTCTTTCCCCGCGACCATCATGAGGTCGGCCATCTCGTCCACGATAACGACGATATAGGGCAGCTTCTCGGGCGCGAATTCCTCCGTCTCGAAGATCGGCTCGCCGGTGTCCTCGTCGAACCCTGTCTGCACGGTCCGGCTGAACATCTCGCCCCGCGACTGCGCATCCGCCACGCGGCTGTTGTAGCCGTCGATGTTGCGCACGCCCATCTTGGACATCTTGCGGTAGCGTTCCTCCATCTCGCCCACGGTCCACTTGAGCGCGACGACCGCCTTTTTCGGGTCGGTCACGACGGGGGACAGAAGGTGCGGGATGCCGTCGTAGACGCTGAGTTCCAGCATCTTGGGGTCGATCATGATCAGGCGGCATTCCTCCGGCGTGAGCCGGTAGAGGAGCGACAGGATCATCGTGTTGATCGCCACCGATTTCCCCGACCCGGTGGTCCCGGCGATGAGAAGGTGGGGCATCTTGGCAAGGTTCGCGACGATGGGATCGCCGCCGATGTCCTTGCCGAGCGCCAGCGGCAGTTTCATGTTCGCGTCGCCGAAGTCACGGGCGGCGAGGATTTCGCGCAGCACGACCTTCTCGCGGTTCGCGTTCGGGAGTTCGATGCCGATCACGCTGCGGCCCGGCACGGTCGAGACGCGCGCAGAGAGCGCCGACATCGACCGGGCGATGTCGTCAGCGAGACCGATGACGCGCGAGGCTTTCAGACCTGGCGCGGGCTCGAGTTCATACATCGTGACCACGGGGCCGGGGCGCACGCTTACGATCTCGCCCTTCACGCCGTAGTCGTCGAGCACGTTCTCGAGCATCCGCGCGTTTTCTTCGAGCGCCTCGTCCGACAGGTGGTGCCGTTCGATGATCGCCGGGTTGGTGAGCAGGTTGAGCGGCGGGAGTTCATAGGCCGCCATGTTGTCGTCGAAGGCGAGCGAAGGCTGCGCCTCTGCGATGGCCCGGGTTGAGAGCTTCTGCGGCTTCTTCACCGGATGCTGCACGACCTTCTTCTGCTCGGGCATGGGAGGCGGAGCATAGGCGGCGGGCGCGGGGTCATAGGGTTCCGCGTCGTAGTCCGGCTCCATCTCGGCCGAACGCCAGTCGTCATACCCGTAGTCGGCGTCCAGCGCGACGTCGTGACCCTGCGCGTCCAGAGCCGCCGGGGCCCGCATCGCAGGGGCAAGGTGGTAGGTCTCGGTGCTGTAATCCCCATCGTCGAAACCGGGAGCTTCGTCGTCCATTTGGGCAAAGATATTGGGGTCTTCCGCCGTTTCCACCGGCATCGCAATGCCGCCGTGGTGGTGGAACATCGGCTCATCCTGACCCATCGGAGCATTGCCCTGCTCATAGGCCATATGCTCATGCTGGATCGGGGCACCGAGCGTCAAAGGCGGTTCCGCGCGAAGCGGGGGCTCGGCCCGAAGCTGCGGGGTGCGGAAGCTCTGGGCCATGCGTTCGACACCGGCGCGGCGCTGATCACGGGCCCGCGCGGCAGCGGAGGCGATCATCTGCGAGGTGGTCGAAAGCTCTTCCTCGGGCGCATAGGACATGCCACCCGCTTTTGCCGCGCGCGATTTCATCGCGGTGGCGATCTTGGCCGAGATCCGGTCAGGGTTGTCGTCCCCGCCTGCGAGATCCCCGTGGAATGTGTTGTCCATCAGCTCCGGCTGCGGCTCGGGCTGCCGTTTCATGAGCCCGGGCACGCGCGACAGAAGCCCGCCGCGTGGCGCGGGGGCCGGTTCGGGGGCGGGGACAACGGGCTGCGGCATCGGTTGCCGTGCGGCCGGCTGCGGCGCGGGCTGGGCCACCTGTTGCGCCGGGCGCATGGGCGGCTGTTGCGGCGCGGGGGCGCGCTGCACGGGGCGTTCCATCGGGGGTTCGGCCCGGATCACGCGGCTGGCCTGAAGCGGAGGCGGCGCGTCGAAGTGGTCGTCCTCGTCGATCATCGGCTCGTCTTGGGGCATGTTGGCGAAGGACTGCTGGGTCCATTCGGACCGGTCCTCGCGACGGGCCGCCTGACGCTCTCTGACGCCCTGCGCCATGCCGGCCGCACCCTGTGCTGCGCCGCGCATCCCGATCCTGGCGCCCGAGGCCGCACCTCGTGCGCCGATCCGGAGGAGAGACACAAGCCCCGCATAGCTCATGACCGCGCCAACCAGCATGAAGCGCCCGATCCGCACGATTTCGTCCCGGGTAAAGCCGGTGGCGAAGGCGCCGACAATGAGCGTCGCGAGTCCGAAGGCAACCGCCATGAGCTTGAGCCCGAAGCCAGCGGATCCGGGCACGACACCCAGAACCGCGCCCAGAACCGTGTCGCCGAACAAACCGCCGAGCCCGAAGGAGTGGGTCCAGTCGGCCGGCGGAACCAGCGTCGCGGCATAGACAGAGGCGAGCGCTACGGCGATGGGCGCGAAGATCGCACGCGACATCACCCGGTCATCGCCCCGGTGCAGGATGTAGCGCACGCCCCAGATGAGGAAGGCCGCCGCGAAACCCCAGGCCCCCTTGCCCAAAATGATCGCCAGCGGCGAAGCGACGGTCGCGCCCACGGTGCCGAGCGCGTTTTGCGCCGGGCCCTCAGTCGCGGACATCCAGCCCGGGTCCTCGGCCGAGTAGGTGCCCATCATCAGCGCGATCGCCAGCCCGACGATCACGAGCCCGATCCCCATCAGTTCCTTGCCGCGTCGCTCGATCATCATCTGCGTCGCGCTGTCAAAGATCGGGTCACGTTCCCTGAGCTGATATGCCATGGTTCACCTCGTCCTCAGTGTTGGAGGCAGTCGCGAAGCTGTATCAGCACGCGCTGCGTCTCTTCTTTCGGGGCGACTAACGCCACTCTTATGTAATTTCTGCCCGGATTCTGCCCGTCCACATCCCGCGCCAGATAGGCACCGGGGAGCACACGGATACCGGTCTCGGTCCAGAGCTTCATTGCCGCCGCTTCGCCGTCCTCGACCGGAAGCCAAAGGAAGAAACCGGCTTCGGGGGGCAGGTAGCCGGGATAATCGGCAAAGACCTCGTCCGCGATGGCGTATTTGTCCTGATAGAGCTGGCGCGACGCGGTGACGTGCTGTTCCTCGGCCCAGACCGCCGCGGCGGCGTTCTGAAGCGGGAGCGGCAGCGGCGCACCGGCATAGGCGCGAAGCTGCTTGATCGCGGTCATGTTCGCTGGACCGGAGGCAACGAAGCCCGACCGCAGGCCCGGCAGGTTCGACCGTTTCGACAGCGAATGGAAGATCACCACCCGCTCGGGATCGGCGCCACCCTCAACCGCGACCTCCAACGCCCCGGGGGGCGGCGTGTCGCGGTAGATCTCGGAATAACACTCGTCCGCGAAGATACGGAAATCGTATTTCTCGGCCAAGGCGATCAGGTTGGCCCAGTAATCGCGATCCGCCACTGCGCCCTGCGGGTTCGCAGGCGAACAGACATAGGCGATGGCCGTCCGGGTCAGGATCTCGGGCGCGAGGCTCGCGTAGTCCGGCAGGAAACCGTTCTCGCGCGTGGCGGCGACGAAGACCGGTTCGGCCCCGACCGTCGCGGCGGCCACCGCATAGACCTGATAGAAGGGATTGGGGATCAGCACGACGGGCTTCTTGCCGCGCACGTCTTCGGGGCAGAGCGCGAGGGCGGCGTTGAAGAGCCCCTCACGCGTGCCATTGAGCGGCATCACCTGCGTCTCGGGGTCGAGCGACAGGCCGTAGCGCCGCTGGGCCCAGTCGGTAAAGGCCTGCCGCAACTCCGGCGTGCCCTCATTGGGCGGATACTTCCCGAAACCCTCCGTGGTGTCGAAGATGATTTTCTGAACGAAATCAGGGAATTGGTGCTTGGGTTCGCCAATCGTCAGATGCACCACGGGCCCGCCCGGCGCATGGGCGTCAAGCAACGTCCGAAGACGCGGAAACGCGTATTCGGGCAAGCCTTGGAATCGTTCCGGGAACGTCGTCATTGCTCGCAGTGCCTCAAGGTTCGGGATCATTGTCGCCCCGATTTGGTTCAGAATAACGGCAATGTGCGGCACGGTCCAGAAAAACGCCGGATTCCGAGGGGTTAAACGGCGTCTATTGTGGCTTTTTTGTTCAGGGCCGCTAGCCGTGGGGCCCGGCGCGGGCTCAGGCGAGCGCCTTCTCCGCCGCCGTGCAGAGCCTCAGAAGCCGCTCCTCGCCCATCGCGGGACCCATGAAGCTGATCCCCGCGCCCGGAACGCCCGTGGGCAGGGTCAAGGCGCAACCGCCCGTCAGGTTCGAATAGCGCGTGTTGCGTAGGGTGAGCAGGTTCTCGGTCACGTAATACTCCCCGTCGGAGAGGAGCCGCTCGACATTGGGTGGCGTGTTCGGCGTCGTCGGCAGGATGACCGCGTCGAAACCGGCGACCGCCCGCGCGAAATCGGTCCGGACCCGGTCGATGGTAAGCCATGCCGAGACATAATCCGGCGCCGAGAATGCCTTGCCGCCCCGGAACCTTTCGAGAATCGGGGGAAACATCACGCCCGGGTTTGCCTCGATCACGTCGCGCCAGATGCCATAGGCCTCGCCTGCAAAGAGCACGCCGGAGAGCGCCTGCGCCTCCTCCAGCATCGGCATGGCGGCGCGTTCGACGGTGGCGCCATGGTCCATGAGCCGTCCCACGGCGCTCTCAAAGGCATCGCGGGGCAGGTCGCGACACCCTTCGAGAGCGTTGGTGAGGACGAGAAGTCGGGTGCCGGAAAGGCTCGGTTCGGTCAGGTCGAGGGGTTTGCTTCCTTCCATGGTGGTCAGGAGCAAAGCGGCGTCTTCGACCGTGCGGCAGATCGGCCCCACGGTGTCGAACCGGGCGGCGAGCGGCACCACACCGGCGAGCGACAGGCGGCCCGAGGTCGTCTTGAGCCCTACAAGGTCGTTCCACGCGGGCGGCACCCGCGCTGATCCGCCGGTGTCCGAACCAATCGCCGCGGCACCCAGTCCGAAGGCGACCGAGGCGGCCGCACCCGAGGAAGATCCACCTGGTGCATTCGCCGGATCATGGACATTGGGCGGCGTCGCGGTCACAGGGTTCAGGCCGAGACCCGAGAAAGCCAACTCGCTCATATGGGTCTTGCCCAGACAGACAAGCCCCTGAAGAGTCGCGCTTTTCAGAACCTCGGCGTCGGTGTCCGGCACCCGACCCGAAAGGAGTTTCGAACCCGCCTCGGTCGCGACCCCGGCGGTGTCGAAGAGGTCCTTCCAACTGATCGGCACCCCGTCGAGCGGGCCAAGACGTTGACCGGTCCTGGCGCGGATGGCGGCGGCCTTGGCTTCGGACAGGGCGCGGTCCTGGGTCAGGCGGGCGAAGATGCGCGGCCCGAAAGCATGGGTTTCGGCTGCTTCGAGAAAGCTCTCGGTCAGCTCGACCGGGTCGATCCGCCCCGCACCGATCGCCCGGCCGATCCCTGCCGCACTCATCCACCGTTCGTCCATCGTATCCTCCAATTTGTCGCAACGCTAACCGGGCCCCGCCGCATGGACAATCCCGCCGCTCCGGCGCATGAAAGAGGCATGAAACAGGACAGCGATATCGTCATCGTCGGTGGCGGGCTGAACGGCCCGGCGCTCGCGCTCGCGCTGGGCGATGCGGGCTTTGCAGTGACACTCATCGACGCATTGCCGCAGGGCACGCGTGGGGAAGAGGCCTTCGATGGTCGTGGCTATGCGCTCGCGCTCGCCTCGCAACGGCTGCTCAGGGCGATCGGCGTCTGGGGCGGCGTGGCACAGCATGCCGAGCCCCTGCTCGAGATCAAGATTTCCGACGGCAAGCCGGGACAGGGGGTCGGGCCCTTCGTGCTGGAGTTCGATCACGCCGAGATCGACGAGGGCCCGATGGGATACATGGTCGAGGACCGGTTCCTGTCGCGCGCCCTCTCCGACGCGGTGGCCGCACACCCGCGCGTGACGCTCCTGCCCGAAACGACCGTTGTCGATCAAATCGTCGATGCCGCCGGCGCTTCGGTCACGCTCGGGACCGGAGAGGTGCTGCGCGCCACGATGATCGTCGGCTGCGACGGGCGGCGGTCGGGCACCTGCGAGAGGGCGGGCATCAAGCGCTGGGGGCACGACTACGGCCAGACCGCGCTGGTCTGTGCCATCTCGCATGAGCTGCCGCATCACGGCACGGCGCACCAGTTCTTCCTGCCCCCCGGACCGCTCGCCATCCTGCCTTTGCCGGGGAATCAGTCCTCCATCGTCTGGACCGAAACGGCGGCCGAGGCGGCTCGGGTCCATGCGCTCCCCGATGCGGAATATCTCGACCACCTGCGCCCGCGATTCGGCGATTTCCTGGGCGAGATTTCACTGGCGGGAGGGCGGTTCACCTATCCCCTGAACCTGACCGTGGCCGAGCGCTTCGTGGTCGAACGCGTCGCGCTCGTCGGCGATGCGGCGCATGGGATGCACCCCATCGCGGGTCAAGGTCTCAACGCCGGGCTCAAGGACGTCGCAGCTCTGGCCGAGGTGCTGACGCTCGCGCGCCGCCGCGGCGAGGATATCGGCCGGCTCGACGTGCTCGAGCGCTATCAGCAATGGCGGCGGTTCGACGTGGCCCAGATGGTCGCAGCGACCGAGATCGCCAATCGGGTGTTCTCCAACGACAACCCCTTCCTCAGGATCGGTCGTGACTTGGCGCTGGGCGCGATCAACGCCATGCCCGGCCTGCGGCGCGGGTTCATCCGCGAAGCCGCCGGTTTGACCGGCGAACTTCCCAAGCTGTTGCAGGGCCGCCAGATCTAGCGTTTTCCGCAGGACCGAAGCTGGATGTCGTAGTTGATGGCCCGGGCCTGAACCTCGTCCGACACGCGCAGGAGCCAAGCTTTGCTGTTGTGGCTGCCGCGTTTATAGCCCGCGCGACCCTCGTGGTAGGCGAGATACTGGTTCTTGGCGTCAGTCACAGGCACGCCCGTTTCCTTGGTCGTCTGGGTCATGTACCAGCCCATGAAATCGGTCGCATGCTGGATCTTGTCCCGCTTGCTGCTGCGACCGCCTTCTTCCTTCTGGTATTCTTCCCAGGTCCCGTCGAGCGCCTGCGCGTAGCCGTAGGCCGAGCTTTGTCGACCCATGGGAATGATGCCCAGCACGTATTTCATGGGGGTTCGGTTGTTCCCGATGAATTTCGATTCCTGATAGATGATCGCCATCTGCACCGGCACCGGCACACCCCATTTGCGCTCCGTCGCCTGCATGGCGCGAAGATACTTGGGGCGCTCGTCGGTGATCGAACAGGCGTTGTCCAGATCACGCGGCGCAGAGTAGTTCCGACCGCACGATACCAGCGCGGCCATCAACAGGAATGCGAGGAGAATTCTGCTCATCTGCCTCTCGCTATGTATTCTTATGTTTTTTGCCAGTGTAACCGATTGTGCGCGTATTGGAAATGCCGGCTTCGTGAGGTCAGATGAAGAAGGCGAGGATGAGCGGAAGCGCTCCGACTGACATGAGGGTCGAGGTCACGACGAGCCCGGCGACCGCATCGGAATCGGCCCCGTATTTCTCGGCCAGAAGGTAGGACGTCACCGCGACGGGCGTCGCGATCTGGACCACCAGAATGGCGAAGGCTACCGGCGACAGGTCAAACAGGCTCGCCACGCCCCAGCCGATGGCGACCGAGATCGCCACCTTGACGAGCGACAGAAGGAAGGCGCGGCCCAGCCCTTTGGGTGTGAGCCGCGCGACGGCGACCCCAAGGGTGATGAGCATCAGCGGGATCGCGAGCTGACCGATCAGGCCGAGCGCGTTGGTCAGGAAGGTCGGCGTTTCCCAGTCGAGGGCGAGGAATAGGGCGCCAAGAATCGTCGCGATGACCAGCGGTTCCTTCGCGATCTGGACGAGCGACGCGCCCCCCGAGACGAGCCAGAGACCGAAGGTGAAGCTGAGAATGGCCATCACTGCGAAGACCACGACGGCGTAGCCCAGGCCTTCGTCCCCGAAGGCGAAGAGACAAAGTGGCAGGCCGAGGTTGCCCGTATTTCCGAAGATGAGCGGCGAGAGGAAAGTGCGCATGTCGAGCCGCATCACGCGCAGGATGATCCAGAATACGACCGTAAGCCCAGCATACCCGACGAAGGCCGCCAGCGAGACGGCGGTGAGCGCGGCCGGCTCGATCTCGGTCTCCATCAGAGCGGTGAAGATGAGCGCGGGCACGCCCAGCGTCATGGCGAGTTTGGTCACGAAGGCGATTCGGTATTCATGGCCCAGACGGACCCAGCCGAATCCGATGGCAGCCAACAGAAAGACCGGCGCGACCACTTCGATCACTGTCAGGACAAGGTCCACAGATTGTTTCCTTTGAATGTCGCCTGTGCGGATGGACAGGCCCCCGTCGGTTACCCTACTAATGAGGTGGGGACAGTTACACCATGCTGAAGAGTCACGCGAAATATCATCTCGGTCAGGTTGTGCGCCACCGGAAGCATCCGTTCCGGGGCGTCATCTTTGACGTGGATCCGGCGTTTTCGAACACCGAGGAATGGTATCAATCCATTCCCGAAGAAGCGCGTCCCGCGAAGGATCAGCCGTTCTATCATCTGCTCGCCGAGAACGATCAGAGTTACTACGTCGCATATGTCTCCGAGCAGAACCTGGTCGAGGACATGTCGGGCGAACCCGTCGATCATCCGGATCTCTACGATCTGTTCGGTGACTTCGAGGACGGGCATTACCCGCTTCATTTCCAACTGAACTGATCGCGCCGGTGACGGTGTGCGCGCTGTCTTCCCCTGGGGGAAGATACCTCGATGCCGGGCACTGGGTGGGGGCTGTTATACCCGGCACCGAGGGAAGCTGTTGCAGCTACCCGATCCTTCTGTCCCGGCAATCTGTCCCCGGTTTGGAGCCAATCGGGCGATTTGGGGGCAAATGATTTCGAAATGGTGAACGCCGATCCGGTGGAGGGGGTCAGCCTCCCACCAGGGGAAGGGCAAAGGATAGTTCGTTTCGGGCACCATCGCGGCGATAACGGAGGTCGACGGTCAGATCGCGGATGATCGACCAGCCGAAGCCACCTTCCGGCAGGTCGCAGCGGTCGACGGGATCAGACGCGCGAGTCGGAGCCGGGATTCTGCCGTTCGGCAAAGCCAGTCCATCGTCACACAGGCGCACCCGGAGGGATCCGCCGTCGCGCCAGGTCTCGAGCTCGATCAGTCCATAGCCGCGGTCCTCGTAGGCATGTTCGACCACGTTGTTGAGCGCCTCCGCCAGCACCAGTTCCACCATGCCACAGGCATCGGGGCCGACGCCGGCGTTGCGCAAGACGGTGATCACCGTCGCGAGCGCGCGCCGCACCGAGGCGTGAGCTGCCGGAAAGATCAGGTGAAGCCCGCCCAGCCCCGAAGCACCGAAACGAGGGCGATCTCGCGGGTCTTCCATGACGAGATTCGGCTCAGCCAGCATCGGCGAGCCCGCCTGTTATCGAGGATAGACCGGCATGGATGATGAAAACCCGGTCCATTCGAGTGAGAGAAAAGACCTTCTGAACGTTGCGCGTCAGCCCCGCGAGTTCGAGTCGTTGCGGCGTCGCGGCCTGTTTCATCGAGGCGACGATCGCCCCGAGACCCGAGCTGTCGATGAAGCCCACGCGGGACAAATCGAGCACGATCCGGTCCGGTCCGCCGTCGATCAGCGCGCGCATCTGGTCCTTGAACTGGATCGCGACCGCAGCGTCGATACGAGGGTCGAGCACGGTGATGATCCGGGTGCCGGAATGGTCGCTGTGATGCAGGTCCATTGCCATTCTCCTGTTCGGGCGTTTTGATGCGCACGACCCTAGGCGCGGCGTCTTACCAAGTCGTAACCGCGCATCGGAGAAATGGAGGATCTGATGGAAAAAGTTGTGATCGCGGGCGCGTCCCGCACGGCGATGGGCGGGTTTCAGGGCGTCTTCTCCGACATGACCGCCAGCGCGCTCGGCGGCGCCGCGATCAAGGCGGCGCTGGGCGATGCGGGCGCCAGCCCCGACCGGATCGAGGAAGTGCTCATGGGTTGCGTCCTGCCGGCGGGGCAGGGGCAGGCACCGGCCCGACAGGCCGGATTCGCCGCCGGCCTGGGCGAAGAGGTGCCCGCCACCACGCTGAACAAGATGTGCGGCTCTGGCATGAAGGCCGCGATGATCGCGCATGATCAGATCGCGCTGGGTCAGACGGGCATCATGGTCGCGGGCGGCATGGAGAGTATGACCAATGCGCCCTATCTGTTGCCCAAGATGCGCGGCGGGGCGCGGATCGGGCATGGTCAGGTGATCGACCACATGTTCCTCGACGGGCTCGAGGACGCCTATGACAAGGGCCGCCTCATGGGCACCTTCGCCGAAGACTGCGCCGAGGCGTTCCAGTTCACCCGCGAGGCGCAGGACGATTATGCGCTCGCCTCATTGTCGCGCGCCCTGCAGGCGCAGGCGGAGGGTGGCTTCGACGGCGAGATTGCGCCCGTTACGGTGACCTCGCGCAAGGGCGAGACGACCATCGACGCCGATGAACAGCCCGCCAATGCAAGGCCCGAGAAGATCCCGCAACTGAAGCCCGCCTTCCGCAAGGACGGGACCGTGACTCCCGCGAACTCGTCCTCCATCTCGGACGGCGCGGCGGCGTTGGTCATGGCGGGGCAGGGAGCGGCAGAGAAAGCCGGGCTCAACATCCGGGCGCGGGTTCTTGGCCATGCGTCGCACGCCCAGGCGCCAGCGCTGTTCCCCACCGCCCCTGTGCCGGCGGCGCGCAAGCTCCTCGACAAGCTGGGCTGGCGGAAGGAGGACGTGGACCTTTGGGAGGTGAACGAGGCCTTCGCGGTCGTGCCCATGGCCTTCATGCATGAAATGGGGCTCGACCGGGAAATCGTGAACGTGAACGGCGGCGCTTGTGCGCTCGGCCATCCCATCGGGGCGTCCGGGACGCGGATCATGGTGACGCTGCTCAACGCGCTGGAGAAGCGCGGGCTGAAACGCGGCATCGCGGCCATCTGTATCGGGGGCGGCGAAGGCACGGCCATCGCGATCGAGCGGGTCTGACACTTCGGGACGGGTGATCATGGACTACCGGGAACTGCGGCAAAGGATCGGGGCCTTGACCGAAGGCGAGACGGATGTCGTCGCGCTTATGGCGACGGTGGCCTGCGAGGTTCACCATTTCGACGATCGCTTCGACTGGACCGGGTTCTACCGCGTCGTCGCGCCGGACCTGCTCAAGATCGGGCCCTATCAAGGTGGGCACGGCTGCCTCGTGATTCCCTTCGCGCGCGGCGTCTGCGGGGCCGCGGCCCGGACCGGAGAGGTCCAGCTCGTTCCCGATGTGGAGGCCTTCCCGGGTCATATCGCCTGTTCGTCCTCCACGCGGAGCGAACTCGTCCTGCCGGTGCGAGACGCGGCGGGAGAGATCATCGGCGTCTTCGACATCGACAGCGACCGGCCCGATGCCTTCACGTCCGAGGACGCAGAGGAAATCGGCGCGCTGCTGACCCAGGTCTTCGCGCGATGATCCTCGGGCTCGATGCTGCGACGCTTCTGGCCTTTCTGGGCGCGGGGATCATCCTGAATCTCACGCCGGGCGCGGATGTGATGTTCGCCACCGCCTCGGGCGCGTCGGGTGGACCCGGGGCCGGGATCGCCGCCGCGCTGGGCGTGTCGCTCGGGGCGCTGTTTCATACGGTGCTGGCGGCGCTGGGCGTTTCGGCGCTTCTGGCGGCCGTGCCAGCGGCGTTCACCTTTGTGAAGGTCGCAGGAGCGCTCTACCTTCTGTTCCTCGCCTACAAGAGCTGGGTCGCCCCGCCCGCTATGCCCGGCCAGGGGGTCACGCGGCTGGGCCGGGCCGTGGCGCGCGGCTTTGTCACCAATGCGCTCAATCCCAAGGTCGCGCTCTTCATCCTCGCCTTCCTGCCTCAGTTCACACGGCCCGAAACCGGCAATGCCACGCTACAGATGCTGCTCCTCGGCGCGGGCTTCGCGGTCACCGGCTTCGTGATCACGGCCGGCTACGGGATCGCGGCCGGCGTGGCCGGGGCAAGGATCGCGCGGGGGCGGGTGATGACGCGGCTGTCTGCCGTGGTCTTTGCCGCACTCGCGCTCCGGCTTCTCCTGGGAGAGACGCCAGGCCGGGCTTGAACCGGGGCGCCGGCTCTGCCACATGCGCCGCATGGACAACGCCTATTCCCCGCCGACCGACCCGCTGGTGATCCTGCACGAGGATCACGAGGTCATCGTCGTGGACAAGCCGGCGGGGCTTCTGTCGGTCCCCGGCAAGGGCGAGCATCTGGCGGATTGCCTGATTGCCCGGCTTCAGGCGGCCTATCCCATGGCGCTTCTCGTGCACCGGCTGGACCGCGACACCTCCGGCGTGATGGTCTTTGCCCTGACCCCGCATGCGCAACGCCACCTCGGGCTTCAGTTCGAGAAGCGGCAGACGAAGAAGACCTATGTCGCGCGGGTCTGGGGCGAGGTCGAGGGCGAGGCCGGGACCATCCACCTGCCGTTGATCGTGGACTGGCCGAACCGGCCGCTCCAGCACGTCGACCATGAGAACGGCAAGCCCGCCGTCACGGATTGGCGCGTGATGCGGCACGAAGGCGGGACGACCCGGATGCGGCTTTTCCCGCAAACGGGGCGGTCGCACCAGCTGCGCGTTCACATGCTGGAACTGGGGCACCCGATCCTTGGCGATCCCTTCTATGCCTCTGGTCCTGCGCTCGATTACCCGCGCATGATGCTCCATGCCGAAAGCCTTCGCTTCCGTCACCCGGACGGCGGCGTGATGCAGAGTTACAAGTCCAAAGTGCCGTTCTAGCCGGCCAAATCCAGATCCGGCAGCGGATCGAGCGTCTGCAACAGGCGCGGGCGCAGGTGGGCGTGCTGGTCGGGCAGTTTCAGGTGCTCGCCCAGCGCGGTCGGGGCCTCGTCCACATCGAACCCGATGTCGCAGGTCGCCACCTCAAAGAGCACACCGCCCGGTTCGCGGAAATAGATCGAATGGAAATAGGTGCGGTCGCGCACTTCGGTCGGCTTCAGTCCCATCTCCACGACGGCATCGCGCACCTCGGCCTGAGTCGCATCGTCGGGCGTGGCGAAGGCGATATGGTGGACCGACCCGGCGCCGGAGTCGGCGTGGATTTCCTCGGCAGCGCCGATCACGTCGATCACCCCGGCAGGGCCGTCCATGATCATCCGAGTCGTGCGCCCTTCGACTCCTAGCTCCCGATATCCCATTGCCGAGAGCAACTCGATCGTGGGCAGCGGGTCGCGCACCTTGAGCGCGACGGAGTGAAACCCGCGGATCGCCACGTCCTCGGGCAATGTGATCCAGCCACGCCGGGGATCGTCGGCTTCGACGACCGCCAGCGTTTCGCCGTCGGGGCCGGGAAAGAGAAGCCTCGGATCATTGAAGGTCGAGGTCACCTCGCCCCCCACCCGGCTCTGCCACCAGTCGAGCGACCCTTTGGGCACCGAAAAGGCGGTGACCGCCACCTCGCCGGCGCCGCGCACCCCGGTCTTCCAATGATGAGCCGGGAAATGGGTGATGACCGTGCCCGGCGTTCCTTCGGCGTCGCCGTAGTAGAGGTGATAGACCTCGGGGTTGTCGAAGTTCACCGTCGTCTTCACCCGCCTGAGCCCGAGCGTCTCCGTGAAAAAGCGGTTGTTGGTCTGAGGGGGACCGGCGAAAGCGGTGACATGGTGGAGCCCGCGGATATGGGGGATCATCGGGTCGTCCTTCTTGCGTTCCATAAGTGAGACTACGACATGTTTCACGACGGCGCAAAGCTCCTGTCGTTTCTGGGACGCAGGAAGGGATCACCCGGCGCGATGCGCTCTTGGGTTGAACCGGAAACCGTCTTATCTATGACGCGGACAGTATTTCAAAGGGAGGGTGCCGCGCGTGCAACCCGAGGACGTTTTCTCCGAGTTCATTGGCTCGAATGTCGTTCTGCTGCTTATTGCAGCCTTCATCATCGTTTCGATCTTTCTGGGCGTGCGGATCGTGCCGCAGTCCGAGAAATTCGTCGTCGAGCGCTTCGGGCGCCTGCAATCGGTGCTCGGGCCGGGGATCAACTTCATCATCCCCTTCCTCGACAGGGTCCGGCACCGGATTTCCATCCTCGAGCGCCAGCTTCCGACCCATTCACAGGACGCGATCACCCGCGACAACGTCCTCGTGCAGGTCGAAACCAGCGTATTCTACCGCATCCTCGAGCCCGAAAAGACGGTCTACCGCATCCGTGACATCGACGCGGCGATCTCCACCACGGTCGCCGGCATCGTGCGGAGCGAGATCGGGATGATGGACCTCGACGATGTGCAGTCCAACCGTCAACAGCTGATCCAGCGGATCAAGCAGCAGGTGGAGGACGCCGTCGATAATTGGGGGATCGAGGTGACGCGGGCCGAGATCCTCGACGTGAACCTCGACCAGCAGACCCGGTCCGCGATGCTCCAGCAGCTCAATGCCGAACGCGCGCGCCGCGCGCAGGTGACTGAGGCCGAAGGGCGCAAGCGGGCGGTGGAGCTCCAGGCCGACGCCGACCTCTATGCCGCCGAACAGACCGCCAAGGCGCGGCGCATCCAGGCGGATGCCGAAGCCTATGCGACGCAGGTCGTGGCCACGGCGATCGCCGAGAACGGGCTGGAGGCCGCGCAATACCAGGTGGCGCTGAAACAGGTGGAGGCGTTGGCCAAGGTCGGCGACGGTCAAGGCAGCCAGACGATCCTCCTGCCCGCCGACGCGGTGGACGCCTTCAAGAACGCCTTCAGCATGCTGAAAGGGCGAGGATGATGCCGCTTTGGGACATCTGGTGGGCGTGGATCGCGGCGGCGCTGGTCCTCGCCATCCTCGAGCTGTTCCTGCCCGGCTTCATCTTTGTCGGCTTCGCGCTGGGCGCGGCGGTCGTGGGTGTCCTCGTCGCATTGGGCCTTGGCTTTTCGCTGGCATGGTCGCTGGTGATCTTTGCGGTGGTTTCCGTCGCCGCCTGGGTGATCCTGCGCGCGGCATTCGGGGTGCGCAAAGGGCAGGTGCAGACCTTTCACCGGGACATAAACGAGGACTGACGTCCTCTTTCAGGTGACATCAACGAGGACTAGACCTCCGAAGACGGTGACGGCGCGACGGTTTCGACCGCGCGTCGCACCGGCTTCAAGGTCTCGCCCTTGACCAGCCAGGCGACCGCGAAGGCGACGCAGGCGAGGCTTTCCATCACGAACATGTATTTCCACGGCGCGAGCGTCTCGGTCACCTGGTCGATGAGCACGTAGGGCACGAGTGCGAGGAGACAGAGGATCATCAGCGTGCCGCATCCCACGTAGATGAGGTTGTCGGGCGTCCATCTGATCGACCCGTCCGCGTGACGGTCGCCCTTGGTGAACTGGAAGATGCACAGGATCGCGAGCGCCAGGAAGAACCCGGTGGCCGAGCCGAAGTGGAGCAGGTTCGGGTGGCATTCCAGACCAAGGTTGATCCCGGGATCGTCGCAGAGCGCGGGGGCCTCGACCCGGACAGGGAAGATCGCGACCCCGATGGCCAGCAGGCCGGCGATGCGCGACAGGACCTTGTCCGACAGCACTTCACCGGGTTCGCGGCGATAGCCCTTGTAGGTGAAGAGGAAGACCCCGATCGCGCACATGACACCGACGAAGACACCGCCCATGTGGGTATAGTAGAACTCGCTGATCGAAGGGGCGAAGGTGGTGCCGGGCAACGCGCCATAGAGGATCAGGACCACGGGCAGCCCGAACCCGAGATAGCCGAGCGCCCGTCGCACGTTCAGGTATTCGAGGACTAGATCGTTCTGGACCTCCTGGATCTTGCCTCGGAATTCCTTGCCTGCCGCGTCGTTCATGCCTGCACTCTCCCGTCGTTTGATGGACGAAGGGTAACACGGGCGGCCGACAGGTGGTTACGGCAATTCCGACAGGATCGCCTGCGCGGCGCGGCGGGGATCGGCGGCCTTGTTGACCGGGCGCCCGACGACGATGTGATCGGCCCCGGCGGCCAGCGCGTCATGCGGTGTCATCACCCGTTTCTGGTCGCCAAGCGCGGCACCGGCGGGGCGCACGCCGGGGGTGACGATGAGCTTGCCCTGCGCCTCGGGCAGCGCGCGAATGGCGGCGGCCTCATGCGGCGAGGCGATGACGCCGTCGGCCCCGGCAGCAAGCGCCTTGGCCGCGCGTTCGACCACAAGATCGGCGATGTCGCCGGGCTTGATCATCGCGCCATCGAGGTCGGCGCGGTCGAGCGAGGTCAGGATCGTCACGGCCAGGATCTTGAGGTCCGAGCCGCCTTTGCCTTCTTGCGCTGCGCGCACGACATAGGGGTCGCCGTGGACGGTGAGAAAATCGAGGCCATAGTCCGCCAGTCCGCGCACCGCGCCCTCGATCGTGTTGCCGATGTCGAAGAGTTTCATGTCGAGGAAGATGCGCTTGCCGTGCTCGTCCATGAGCTCGCGGGCGAGCGCGAGGCCACCGCCCATCAGCATCTCCAGCCCGATCTTGTAGAAACGGGCAGCGTCGCCGATGCGGGTTGCCAGTTCCAGCCCGGCAATGGCGTTGGGCACGTCGAGCGCGACGATCAGACGATCGTCCGCAGGCATCATAACATCGGTCATGGCAGGTCCTTTCAGGATTTTCCCCTCTTTGCGCGACGGGCGGGGAAAATCAAGCGGCGCTCAGCCGTAAAGCCGCCGCATGTCAGGCTGTTCGACCGTGTAGAAATGCACCCAGATAAAGGCGTGCTGGAAGGCCGCGACGACGAGGGCGTTCCACGACCCCAACAGGAGCGCGATGCCCCAGAGACCAAGGAAGACGACGCCATACATCCCGTTGTCGGTGTAATCGAAAATACCCCCCTTCACCGGCGGAAGCGCGCGGATGCTTTCGCGAAAATGGTCCCCGCCGACGGCGCGGCGGAGCGTGAATTGCGTGAGCGTCGAATGCATACCCCAGATCGCGGGCACCAGCAGCGCCGTGCCGATGATGATCTCCGACAACCGGTATCCGGTGATCGGGATCGGGTCCGCCCAACCCGTGAAGAAGAGCGTGACGGGACGCAGGACGAGGAAGGGCATGAAGACGGCAGTCCAGATGGCAAGGTCGTTCTGGCCGAACAGACGGGACAGCGTCGCGTGGTGGAGTTGCAGCCGGAACACCACCGCCACCACGGCCTGATGCACCACGGCGACGGCGATGGAGGTCAGCGCCCAGCCCCGCGCCGTCAACCCCAGAAGGCGCGGAGGCTCCGGGGGCTCGGTCAGGAGGCACGTCGCCGCGACCAGCAGCAGGACGAGGAGCAGAAGATGCTGCGCCTGTCCTTCGAACAGTTGCCCGACGGTCGTCTTCTCCCGTATCTCGTCCAATGTGGCCATAGCCAAGCCTAGCACGCTGCGCCGGTTTCTCCATGCGTCTCAGGCGGCGCGGATCGGAACCGTCGACACCCGCGCACCGACATCCATGTCGATCTGTTCCTCACCGTGACGAAAGCCGGGCATCGCGCGCGCCTGATCAATCGCATGGGTAACAAGATCGTAGGTGATGAGAGAGGACGGCGCGTCTTCGGCCCTGTGCGCCTGGCAGATGAACACCACGCGCCGGGGCGCCTGCCCGGGTCTGTCGATCAGCATCGAAACGCTGCCGAGAAAGCGGCCGAACCGCGCTTCGTGGCGCAGTTCCCGAATGTCGATGTCGGACACCTTCATGGCACGATCCTTTCCGTCTGTTCGTTTCGGGGACGGTGCCGCAGAGAGGTGAATTTTCGGTTCAGGAACGGTTGCCGAAGGGTGAATCCGAATGCCTTAAACCTGTTGCAATTTTCACACGGAGCGGACTTGCGCAGGGTCGCGCGCCACCCCATCTCTAGCCCAAGGCCCCATGGGGTGTGCCGCAAGGGCGGGCACCGCGACAAGGGGATGCTTTATGGAAGGAGAGACCCATGAACTTGGAGAAGTTCACGGAACGGTCGCGCGGCTTCATTCAGGCTGCCCAGACCATCGCAATGCGTGAAAACCACCAGAAAATCGCGCCGGAGCACCTGCTCAAGGCGCTGCTCGACGATCCCGAAGGTATGGCCGCGAACCTCATCCGCACGGCGGGCGGGGAACCCCGGCGCGTGGCCGAGGCCACCGACGGCTGGATCGCGAAAATTCCGCGCGTCACGGGAGACGCGGGTCAGGTCTACCTCGACCCCGCGCTGGGCCGCGTGCTCGACGAGGCCGAGAAGGTCGCGAAGAAAGCCGGCGACAGCTTCGTTCCGGTGGAACGGATGCTGACCGCGCTCGCGCTGACGAAATCCAACGCGAAGGACGCGCTGGAGGCGGGGGCCGTCACGGCCCAGAAGCTCAACGCTGCGATCAACGATCTGCGCAAGGGGCGCACGGCAGACAGCGCGTCGGCCGAGGACAGCTATGAGGCGTTGAAAAAGTATGCCCGCGACCTGACCGAGGCGGCCGAGGCAGGCAAGATCGACCCGATCATCGGTCGGGACGAGGAAATTCGCCGTGCCATGCAGGTGCTTTCGCGCCGGACCAAGAACAACCCGGTCCTGATCGGCGAACCCGGCGTGGGCAAGACCGCGATTGCCGAGGGGCTTGCCCTGCGTATCGTGAACGGCGACGTGCCGGAGAGCCTGAAGAACAAGAAGCTTCTCGCGCTCGACATGGGTGCGCTCATCGCCGGGGCGAAGTATCGCGGCGAGTTCGAGGAACGCCTGAAGTCCGTGCTGAACGAGGTGACGGACGCGGCGGGCGAGATCATCCTCTTCATCGACGAGATGCACACGCTCGTGGGCGCCGGCAAGACGGATGGCGCGATGGATGCGGCCAACCTCATCAAGCCGGCGCTGGCGCGGGGCGAGTTGCACTGTGTGGGCGCGACGACGCTCGACGAATACCGCAAGTATGTTGAGAAGGACGCGGCCCTTGCCCGCCGGTTCCAGCCCGTGATGGTCGAGGAGCCGACGGTGGAGGATACGATTTCGATCCTGCGGGGCATCAAGGAGAAATACGAATTGCACCACGGCGTGCGGATCAGTGACTCCGCCCTCGTGGCGGCGGCGACCCTGTCGCATCGTTATATCACCGACCGCTTCCTGCCCGACAAGGCCATCGACCTTGTCGATGAGGCGGCGTCGCGTCTGCGCATGGAAGTCGACTCGAAGCCCGAGGAACTCGACCAACTCGACCGCAACATCCTCCAGCTTCAGATCGAGGCCGAGGCGCTCAAGAAAGAGGACGACGCCGCCTCCAAGGACCGGCTCGCCAAGCTTGAAACCGAACTGTCGGAGCTTCAGGAGAAATCCGCGAGCATGACGGCCAAATGGCAGGCGGAGCGGGACAAGCTCGAAGGGGCGCGGGACATCAAGGAACAACTTGATCGGGCGCGCGCCGAGCTGGACGGGGCGAAACGCGAGGGCAACCTCGCCCGTGCGGGAGAACTGTCCTACGGGATCATCCCTGAGCTCGAGCGCAAGTTGTCCGAGGCGGAAAGCCAGGATGACGACGTGTTGGTCGAAGAAGCCGTGCGCCCCGAACAGATCGCGCAGGTGGTCGAACGCTGGACGGGGATCCCGACGTCGAAGATGCTGGAAGGCGAGCGCGACAAGCTTCTCCGTATGGAAGAGGGCCTGCACAAGCGGGTCATCGGCCAGGATCAGGCGGTGCGGGCCGTGGCTAATTCGGTGCGCCGGGCGCGCGCGGGTCTCAATGACGAGAACCGTCCGCTTGGGTCGTTCCTGTTCTTGGGTCCGACCGGCGTGGGTAAGACCGAGCTGACCAAGGCGGTCGCCGAGTTCCTCTTCGACGACGACAGCGCGATGGTGCGGATCGACATGTCGGAGTTCATGGAGAAACACTCCGTGGCGCGGCTGATCGGTGCCCCTCCGGGCTATGTCGGCTATGACGAGGGCGGCGTGTTGACCGAAGCCGTGCGGCGGCGTCCCTATCAGGTGATCCTCTTCGACGAGGTTGAAAAGGCACATCCGGACGTGTTCAACGTGCTCCTTCAGGTGCTGGACGACGGTGTGCTCACCGATGGTCAGGGGCACAGGGTCGACTTCAAGCAGACCCTGATCGTCCTGACCTCCAACCTCGGGGCGCAGGCGCTGAGCCAACTGCCCGAGAACGCAGACGCGGCCCAGGCCAAGCGGGACGTGATGGATGCGGTGCGCGCCCATTTCCGGCCCGAGTTCCTGAACCGTCTGGACGAGATCATCGTGTTCGACCGGCTCAACCGGGCGAATATGGACGGGATCGTGGACATCCAGATGGCGGGGCTCGCCAAGCGGCTGGCCAAGCGCAACATCACGCTGTCGCTGGATGCAGAGGCGCGCAAATGGCTGGCCGATCAGGGCTATGACCCGGTCTATGGCGCGCGTCCATTGAAGCGCGTGATCCAGAAGGCGCTGCAAGACCCGCTCGCAGAGGCGATTCTGTCGGGTGACGTGCTCGACGGGTCGGTGGTGCCGGTGACGGCGGGACCGGATGGGCTGCTCATTGGGGATCGGGTGGGAAACTCGAATAACCCCAAGCCTGATGATGCTGTCGTGCACTGACACGGCGGGCGCAGGCGGTACAGAAGGGCGGGGGAGACCCCGCCCTTTTCCTTTGCGCGATTGACAGGAGTCGAGAAAAGCGAGTAAACACTCCTATACGATGCGAGTGAATACTCGCACCCCTGACCCGGAGCGCATCATGTCAAGCTTCCTGCAAAAATTCTTTGCCCGCCCCTTGGCTGTCCCCGCGCTGATCGTGCCCTCGGCGATCATGCTCATCTTCTCGGTTTTTACCCTCACCGCACCGATGGACCCCGCCCGGCTCGCGCCCGAAATCAAGCTCGCCGTCGTAAATCAGGACGAGGGGCTGACGATGCCGCCGATCAAAATCTCGGAACGGATGCTGGCGGGACTGGGTGGCGAGTTGCCTTTCACGGTCGTTTCCATGGAGACGACCGATGCGGCGCGGGTAGCGCTTGAGGCCGGTGACGTGAGTGTCGTCCTCGTTTTCCCGTCCGATTTTTCGGCCAAGGCCTTTGCCGGAGAGCAGGTCAGGGTCGAGATCTTTACCGCGCCTCATGTGACCGTGGCCGAGACGCAGATGGCCGGATCGCTCGAACGGATGTTGCCCATCGCCATGTCGGCCGGTGTCGCGAGCATGAAGCTCGCCATGGCGCAAGGCCAGATGCCCACCGGCGCGATGCCCGTCGTGGCCGAGGTCACGCGGCTTGGCACCGATGAGCCCGCTGCCGCGGCACAGGCACCCTTTGCCATGCTCTATACGACCTGGCTCGCAGCCTTCGTCGGGTCCATCATGTTGACGCTCGCAACGCGCGGACGCCCGGATCGGGGCTCCGTCGCTTGGACTCGCACGATGCTCCCCGTCGTGATCACGGGCGCCGCCTCGCTCCTCCTGGCGCTCATCGTTGGCGCGACGGTTGGATGGGGCACGTTCCTGCCCGCATGGCTCGTGGTCTGGCCGACGACGCTGGCGCTCACGTGGTTCTTCACAGGCGTTCTGTCGACCGTCGGACTGTGGATGATCGCTGTGATCCTTCCGCTCGTCTTCTATCAGTCGGCCATCGGCGGCGTAATGATGCCCGCCGGTGCCGCGCCCGATTGGCTCGGCACGCTCACCGGCTGGATCGGTCTTGAAGCGGTCGGTGCGGCCTATCGGGGTGCCGTGCACGGGATCGCGCTGCCCTATCCGCTTGTGCTCGTCGGTATCTTCGCCATCCTCGGACTTGCACTGATCTGGCTGCGCGCGGCGCTGCCGGGGCGTGCCAGCAAGGCGGATGAGACGACACAGGCGGCATGACCGAAACACATCCCTACGAGGCCGTGGTCATCGCGGTCGAGAAAGAAGAAGGTCGCATGGCGCCGAAAAAGCGCCTTGCGATCCTCGCCGCCTTGGAATGCTTTGCCCAATACGGGTTCGACGGCACCTCGACCAAGATGATCGCCCAGAAAGCCGGGATCGGCGAGGCGACGATCTTCCGGCACTTTCCGACCAAGCGGGATTTCCTGTTGCGGCTGACGAAACCGGTCGTGCGGCACGTACTTGCACCGGAGGCTGCGCATCAGGCCGAGACTTTCCTCACCCACCGACCTGGCGATCCGCGTCAGTTCATTCGCGAGGCCCTGCTCACCCGGCTGCACTGGATGCGGCTCTATGCGCCGCTCGTTCGGATCGTGATGCAGGAAGTGCTCGTCAATGACGACCTCCGCGATATGCTGGCGGGCGAGATCGGCCCATTCTTCGTCCAGCTTGGCGAGGTCATCGCGATGGTCGGCGCCGAGACGCCAGCCCAGAAGGAACGCTTCATACGCACCGTGGCGTCGCTCGTCGGCGGCTACTTCCTGCATTCTTCGGTCGTCGCGCGCGACCGGGACTGGTCCGACGAGGACGAGCTGGATTTCATCCTGACCGTGGTTTTTCAGGGAATCGGCGCGGCGCTGCTCCTGCGCTGACGTATCGGAAGGCTTTGCGGTTGGACACTCCCGGATTACCGTGACGGACAGGGAGGACGGCATATGCGGAAAATCGACGCGCTCTTGATCGAATATGGCGAGAGCCATCAGAACCCGACGAACAAGCGGGTGCACTGGATCTGCGTGCCGGTCATATTCTGGTGCGTCGTGGCGCTGATCTACGCGATCCCGCCGGTTGCCGGGGTGAACCTCCTCTGGCCCGTCGCCATCGCCGCGCTCGTTTATTACGCGCTGCTTTCGGTGCCGCTCGCCATCGGATTTGCCATCGTGCTCGGTATCTGCTGGGCGCTCATCCAGCTCGCGCTCGCCGCGTCGCCCCTGCCGCTGTGGGCCACGGCGCTCGTGCTTTTCGTGCTGGCCTGGATCGGGCAGTTCTGGGGTCACAAGGTCGAGGGCAAGAAACCATCGTTCTTCAAGGACGTTCAATTCCTCCTGATCGGTCCTGCGTGGCTCCTGAGTTTCCTTTATCGTCGCGCGGGCCTTGCCTACTAGGGGAACGGCTTTCGGCTTGTGCCCCTTCGCGCCCCTGATGCAAGGTCCGGGCAGGCGGCAGACATGACGACGGAGACATCATGAGCACGACCTTCTGGGTACTCGAGTATCTTTCGCTGGCCTTCCTGCTGTTGATCGGCTTCGCCCTTCTCGCCGCGCTTGTGCTTTATCTTGTCGACCGGATCCAGACGCGAGACGCGGTGCGCCGCAATTACCCGGTGATCGGCCGGTTCCGGTCGCTCTTCACCAATCTGGGCGAATTCTTCCGGCAATACTTCTTCGCCATGGACCGCGAGGAGATGCCCTTCAACAGGGCTCAGCGCGACTGGGTCTATCGGGCAGCCGACGGCAAGGACAACACCATTGCTTTCGGCTCGACCCGCAACATCAGTGTGCCCGGCACGACGATCTTCGCCAATGCCGCCTTCCCCCCGCTCGGGTTCCAGTATGCCAAGACGATGCCCCTGCGCATCGGCCCCACCGCCCGCCACCCCTATGATGCGCCGTCGTTCTTCAATATCTCCGGCATGTCCTATGGCGCGCTGTCTCGTCCCGCCGTCCGGGCGCTGTCGATGGGCGCGAAACAGGCGAATGTCTGGCTCAACACCGGCGAGGGCGGCATGTCGCCCTTCCACCTCGAAGGTGGCTGCGACGTGGTCTATCAGATCGGCACCGCGAAATACGGCGTGCGCGATGCGGAAGGCAAGCTCTCGGACGACCGGCTGCGCGACGTGGCCGCGCGCCCGGAAGTGAAGATGTTCGAGATCAAGCTCGCGCAGGGGGCGAAGCCTGGCAAGGGCGGCATTCTCCCCGCTGCTAAGGTCAATGAAGAGATCGCCGAGATCCGGGGGATCCCCGTTCACACCGCGAGCGAAAGCCCCAACCGCCATGAAGAGATCGACGACTGGGAAGACCTGCTCGACGTCATCGCCCATATCCGCGAGGTGACTGGCAAGCCCGTGGGGATCAAGACCGTCGTCGGCATGGTCGATCCCTTCTCGGATCTCTTCGACGTCATCATGCGGCGCGGGCCTGACTCGGCCCCCGATTTCATCAGCATCGACGGAGGCGAGGGCGGCACCGGGGCCGCGCCCATGCCGCTCATGGACCTGGTCGGCATGCCCATCCGCGAGGCGCTGCCCCGGATCGTTGACCTGCGCGACCAGCGGGGGCTGACCAACCGCATCCGCATGATCGCGAGCGGAAAGATGGTGAACCCGTCGGATGTGGCCTGGGCGATCTGTGCCGGCGCCGATTTCGTGGTCTCGGCACGTGGCTTCATGTTCTCGCTCGGCTGCATCCAGGCGCTCAAGTGCAACAAGAACACCTGCCCCACGGGCGTCACCACGCACGACCCGCATCTTCAGCGTGGACTTGACCCGACCGACAAGGCGGTGAAGGTCGCCAAGTTCGCCACCGCCATGATTCACGAGGTCGAAACCATCGCGCACAGCGTGGGCGTGGCCGAGCCGCGCCAGATGCGGAGGCGGCATGTGCGGATCGTGCAGGCGGACGGGCGATCCATCCCGATGAACGAGATTTATCCGAGTTACAGCTCCCGCGCCGTATCGTGATGCACCTTTATTGGGTTTCGACTCGTTCCTGCTGTTAGATGCGCGCAAAGGATTGGAGGAACGCAATGGGATACAAACCTTTCTACACACGTGACGACGTGACGCCGAAGTCGCTCTGGCTCAACCGCCGTCAGATCTTTGCAGGTGCCGCAGGGCTCGCCACCACGTCGATGATCCGCCCCGCGCTGGCGCAGGATCAGGGGCTGGAGCCGAACACGCTCGAAGAAATCACGAACTACAACAATTTCTATGAATTCGGCACCGGCAAGGAAGACCCGGCCGAACATGCCCATATGCTCACCACCGACCCCTGGTCGGTCGAAGTGGGCGGGCTGGTCGACAATCCCGGCACCTATTCCTTCGCCGACCTGACCGACGGCATGACGATCGAGGAACGCATCTACCGTTTCCGCTGTGTCGAGGCCTGGTCGATGGTCATTCCGTGGAACGGGTTCGAGCTGAACCAGCTTCTGGAAAAGGTCGGCGTGCAGTCCGGTGCCAAATACGTGGCCTTCGAGACCGCCTATCGTCCCGAGGAGATGCCCGGCGTCCGTTTCCCCGTCGTCGAATGGCCCTATGTCGAGGGGCTGCGCCTCGACGAGGCGATGCACCCGCTCACGATCATGGCGACGGGCATCTACGGAGAACCCATGCCGAAACAGAACGGTGCGCCGATCCGGCTCGTCGTGCCGTGGAAGTATGGCTTCAAGTCGATCAAGTCGATCGTCAAGATCACGCTGGTCGAGGATCAGCCGCCGACCACATGGGAAAAGGCGAACGCGCGGGAGTATGGCTTTTATAGCAATGTGAACCCAACCGTCGATCACCCACGCTGGTCGCAGGCCACCGAGCGCGTGATCGGCGCGGGCATCTTTGCTAGCCGGCAGGAGACGCTCATGTTCAACGGCTACGATGAAGTGGCGGGCCTTTACGAAGGCATGGACCTGTCGAAGTTCTACTGATGCCCGGTCCGCGTATGACAGAGTTCGCCCGCACCGTGAACGGGGCGCTGCGCAGGGTGCCCGCGTGGCCTCTCTATATCATAGGGGCCGTTCCGCCTGCGTGGCTCTTCTACCAGGGAGTCGCCGGCAACCTCGGCGTCGACCCCGTGAAAGAGATGGAACATCAGATCGGCCTTCTGGGCCTTCAAGTGCTTCTGGCCACGCTGGCCGTCACACCGCTGTTCAAACTGACTCGCATCAACCTGGTGAAGTTTCGCCGGGCGATGGGGCTGGTCGGCTTCTTCTATATCGTCTGCCACCTCGCGGTCTGGCTCTTTCTCGATGTGCAGATCTGGAGCCAGATCTGGGCCGACATCGTGAAGCGGCCCTATATCACCATCGGCATGGGGGCCTTCGTGCTGCTGATCCCCTTGGCGGTCACCTCGAACGACTGGTCGATGCGCAAGCTCAGGAAGTCGTGGAAGACCGTGCACAAGCTCTTCTATCCGGCGATCATCCTGGGCGGCGTGCATTTCTTCATGCTGCGCAAGGGCATTCAGCTGGAGCCCGTCCTCTATCTGCTGGGAATCGTCCTGCTCCTGGGTCTTCGACTTCCGTTCCTGTGGCGCAGACGGGCGCGATCCGGGCAAACGATTCCCCGCGAAGCGACGTGACTCGGCATTGAATCAGACCAGACGGGGCCCTTGGGCCCCGTTTTCTGTGGATATCCCCGGGATAACGCGTCTAACTCACTGTTAGCGCCCCACGTGAACAAGGGTGAGCGGGATACATCCGGCGGCGAATTATCAAAAAAGCGTTGAAAAACAATGCTTTGGTTGGTACTGGCAAAAAAATGCGACTTTCTGGAAAAAAGCTCTTGCGAACCCCGGCCCCAATTCGTAAATACCCCCTCACCGGCGGCGCTGAGGCGCACGACGGTACGCCGAAAGGAACCACGGAGCGACGCTCTCGCAGGCCTTGAAGCAAAAAACAGAGGCAGGATTAGGCGGGCGCGCCGTGAGTTTAGGGCGCACTGGTCTGGTTTTGTTTCTACGCTCTTTGACATTGCTGGTATCTGAAGAGATATGTGGGCGGTTTGGTTCATAT
>NZ_JAHUZF010000004.1:300000-539704 GCF_019218295.1 Maritimibacter sp. DP1N21-5 | reverse complement strand
GACGGCCGTGTGCAACGATACCGGCGCGGCGACGATGATCGCCGCGCAGTGAACGAGCAGCACCAGCTATGAAGAAGCAGGTGGACGCCAGTTCCTACACCATCTCCCGGGACACTACCACATCGCTGGAATAGAAAATGTCCATTCGATCCTCGCTATAGCCCGAGATCGTCGAGACCGGGGTGGTCGTCGGGGCGGCGTCCCAAGGGCCAGTGGAACTTGCGGTCGTGTTCTCGGATCGGGTGTTCGTTGATGCTGGCATGGCGGACCGCCATCAGTCCATCCTCGGCGAATTCCCAGTTTTCATTGCCATACGCCCGAAACCATTGTCCGCTGTCATTGTGGTATTCATACGCATACCGCACGGCGATCCGATTACCGGAGACTGCCCAAAGCTTCTTGATCAGGCGATAGTCCAGTTCCCGCGCCCATTTGCGGGCCAGGAAGGCTTCGATTTCAGCGCGCCCAACCGGGAATTCAGCGCGATTGCGCCAGCGGCTTTCCGGCGTGTAGGCCAGCGCCACTTTGGCCGGAGCGCGAGAATTCCAGGCATCCTCGGCCAGCCGGACCTTTTCTCTGGCGCTGTCTTTGTTGAAGGGGGGAGAGGGGGGCGGCTCATTGATGCGTCCTTTCAGTTCTGGGCCTCAAAGACGGGTGGCCGGGTTGGGGAGCGGCCCGGCCACCGCGCTACGGTTATGCCGCGAGTTCGTCGGCATTCACCGTGGGGAAATCGATCTCGGTCTGTGCAACCTCGTTCAGGTAATTGGTCCAGGTGTTCAGCGCGACATGCTGCACGATCTCGATGATCTGGGCATCGTCATAGCCGGCATTGCGCACCGCGTGCAGATCCTCGGCGCTGATGTGGCCGCGTTCGATAACCAATTTCGCGGCAAAGCGCACGGCGGCGTCGGCCTTGGGATCATTCGAACGGCCGGCACGGTTGGCGGCGACTTCGGCCGCGTCGAGCTTGGCGAGATTCGTGCCAAGATAGGTGTGTGCCGAGAGGCAGTAGTTGCAGCCGTTGATCTGTGCCACCGCCAGAGCGACGCGTTCGCGGGTCGCGGCTGGCAAGCGTCCTTTTCCAAGGGCACCGGACAAGCTGAGATAGCCTTCCAGGGCGGCCGGGCTGACGCTGGCGAGGCGGAACAGGTTGGGGACAGACCCCAGCTGTTTTTCAACCGCTTGCAACAAAGGTTGCGCGGCCTCGGAAGCGGCTGCGATATCGGCGGGATAGGTAATGCGGGACATGTGAAAGCCTCCTTGGGTTATGGCCAGTCATTCTGGTCGAGCGATAGATAGCGGCTGGCATCTTTCGGGATAATCCTTTATTTTCGGCAATCAAAATTCCATTTTTCGGGAGGGTGATTTGGACCGGTTTGATGCGATATCCATTCTCCATGCGGTCGTGGAAACAGGGAACCTGTCGGCCGCCGGAAGGCGGCTCGGTGTGCCGCTCTCGACGGTTAGCCGCAAAGTTTCCGATCTCGAAGCGCATCTCGGTGCGCGCTTGCTGATCCGGTCAACACGCAACGTCAGCCTGACCGAGGCTGGAAAAGCCTATTTGGTCGCGACCCGGCGCATCCTCGAAGACCTCGCCGAGGCCGAGCGGGCGGCGGCTGGCGAATATGCGGTTGTGAAGGGGGAACTGGTGATCACCGCGCCTATCGTGTTCGGACGCCTGCACATTCTGCCGATCGTCACGGCCTTCCTGCAGGCCTATCCGGAAACCGATGTGAAGTTGGTCCTTGCCGACAGGCTTTTGCACCTTGCGGACGAACACATCGATCTGGCCCTACGCATCGCGACGCTGCCTGACAGCAGCGATGTCGCCGTGAAGGTCGGAACGATCCGTCGTGTGGTCTGCGCAAGCCCCAGCTATATCGAAAGGCGGGGCCGTCCGCAAAATCCGGCGGAGCTTGTTGGCCATGATGTCGTGACCTTCTCGGCCTTCGCCCTATCCGAGGCCTGGACCTTCGGAAGGGGAGCGGCGGCACGGCCTGCCACGCCCCGTTTGCGTCTGACAGTCAATACGGCCGAAGCCGCAATCGATGCGGCCATCGCCGGCGTGGGCATGACGCGCGTGTTGTCCTATCAGATCGCAAAAGCCGTCCGTGCAGGACGACTTGTAACTGTCCTCGACGATCACGCTCCCGATCCGCTGCCTGTCAGTTTGGTCTATCGCGGTCAGGAAATGCTGCCACGGAAGCTTCGGGCCTTCATCGATTTCGCGACCCCGCGCCTCAAGGCTGCTCTATAAGCTGCATGAGCGGCGATTCTATGGGCGAAGCCGCGTTCGTTCCGCCGACTATGCGTTCGGCCACGCCAATCAATAGGGTGGCACTCTCCTGAGAGCTGGCCATGCAGTTGGATTTCGGTTCCATTTGCTTGTGGCGGAGACGAAGTCCGACACTAAATATGCACTAGCGCCATAAAAACAAGGGATACACCGAACAAGACGCGAGAAAAAGCTACGCTTTGGGTCACGTTTTGGGTCACAAATCGGGCCTCATTTCATCTTGCCGTTTTTACACCAATTCGGCACCCTGCGGCGAGTCGGCAGGGGAAGCGAAGTGTCATTGATCGAACGAGGCGGGGTCTACCACATGCGCAGGCGCGTGCCCCGGCGCTATGCCAAGGTCGATCCCCGCACCTTCGTCAAAATCTCCCTCAAGACCGACAGCCGCGCCGTCGCCGAACTGAAGGCGAAAGCCGCATGGGCCGAACTCATCGACGGATGGGAGGCGCGGCTCGCCGGTGACACGGACGACGCTGACGACCGGTTCGCCGCGGCGCGCGAGATCGCCCAGAAGCGCGGGTTCAGGTTCCTGCCGGTCCAACAGGTCGCGCGCCTGCCCGTCGAAGAGATCGTTGAGCGCATCGAGGCCGCGACCGATCGGATCGGACGCGTGAACAAACAGGAGGCCGACGCGCTGCTCGGCGTGGTGAAGCCGCCCGAGATCATGCTCGCCGGCATCCTCGATGAATACTGGCCGTTCGCCCGGGACAAGATCAGGGGGAAAAGCCCGGACCAACTCCGGCGTTGGCGCAATCCCCAGATCAAGGCGTTCAAGAACCTGCTGGCGATCACCGGGAACAAGCCGCTCTCGGAACTGACCCGCGACGACATGCTCGACCTGGTGCAATGGTGGCAGGACAAGATCGAGCGCGAGAACCTGACGCCCAACAGCGCGAACAAGGATTTCACCTACATCGCGTCGGTCCTGCGGCGCCTGAACGAAAAGAAGCGTCTGGGCCTCGACGTGGAAAACCTCGTCGGGCGCCTGCGTATCGCAGAACATGAGAAAGGCCACAGGCCGCCGTTTTCGACCACGTGGATCCGCGAGAAGCTGCTCGCGCCGGGCGCGCTGTCCGGGCTCAATGGTCAGGCGCGCGGCATCCTCATCGGCATGATCAACACCGGATACCGCCCGAGCGAGGCCGCAAGCCTCCTGCCCGAACACATCGTCCTCGATGCGACGATCCCGCACATCGTCATCGCGCCAGAGGGCCGGCAGTTGAAAAGCCAGTATAGCCGGCGGTCCATCCCACTGACCGGCGTGAGCCTGGAAGCGTTCCGGCAGAACCCGCGCGGGTTCCCACGCTATGCCGACAACCCGGCGCTATCCGCGACCGTGAACAAGTTTCTTCGGGAAAACGGCCTACAGGAGACCCCCGAGCATACGCTCTACTGCCTGCGCCACAGTTTCGAGGATCGCCTTCTCGCGGCGGAGGTCGATGAACGCATTCGCCGCGACCTCATGGGCCACACGCTCAACCGCCAGAGATACGGGCACGGCGCGTCCCTCGAACACATGCACGGCATCCTCAAGGGTGTCGCGATCTGATTAGGCCGGAATGGGCTGCTCGAATTTCCGTCCGAAACCGAGGATGCAGGAGCGCCCCGAAGGGTAGGACAATATGACTGTCCACGTTCCGGTGCGCAGGTTCGCAAAGGTCTCCACCACCTCGCCGGATGACATATCGCCCTTCGATTGCAGCGTCTCGCCGAACCTGGTGTCGAGCGCCATCACGATCTGCGAGCGAAGCGCACAGTTGTCATTGGCGAGGACCGGCGCGGCTGGCCACGCAAGGCAAGCGGCGATTCCGATTGAAAGGATGATCGCTCGCATCACCGATCCCTCCCGATCCGATAGTTTCGCCACGCAATCGCGACGAGGATCGCGGCGAGGCTTGTCTTACTGAACGCGGCCAGCCCCTCGAACCCGGCACCGTTAGCGCGCTGGACCATGGTGACAAGGATCGACATGCCGAGCGCGGCCAGGAACCACGCGAGGACACGCCCGGGCGGGATGGCGCGCGCGTATTGATGGGCCAGCCACCAGCACGCGAGGACCGCGACCATGGAGGCCACATGGTTCCAGAGGTCGATATGTGTCACTTCGCTTTCTCCTTCAGGATCATCTGGCGGAACATGCGGATCGCCGCGAGCCCGCTCTCCCCCATCACGAAACCAGCCGCGAGATAGGAGGCGGTCCCGGCGCCGGTGGCCGCGTTGATGATGTGGCCGACGACACCGCCCAGGAACACCGCGCTCGCGCCCCCGGCGATGCCCTCGATTACCCGCCGTTTCCAATGGTGCTCGGGCGCGTAGATCGCGCGCACGAACGCGCCGGCCGCACCGCTGACGATCAGGGCCTTCACGTGATCCGGGAGGTCAGCGATGACGGTGGGCATTTTATCAATCATCAGACACGATCTCCGCGATGCTGGTCAGTTTGTCGTTTGCGGTGTCGAGCCCGCGGCGCAGCGCGATCGCGCAGGAGCCGAGGGCGCGCACCGTGTCACCCGGCGGGCAGGTGACGATTTCAGGGCGCAGAAGCTCGTCTGGAATCGGCTGCGTAACCGGCGGCACCTCACCGCACGCGGTCAAGAACAGCCCGGCCATAATCACTAAGCGGCTCATCGGCTCCCTCCATGGTTTCGAGGTCTTTGGCGATCTGCTCCCACCGCTGCCGCTCGGCGGTCTGGAACTTGATGTGGGCATCGAGGACGCGCGCGGCTTCCTCATGTGCCTCGATCGTGCGCAGGGCGGCGTCACGCTCGCGCGTGAGCTGCGCCACGTCCTGCCGCAGCGACATGACCCACCATGTCCCGCCTCCCACCGCCGCGAGTGCCAGCCCGAGAGCGGCGAGGATGAGGGTCAAGCGGTTCATGGCGTATCCAGATCGGGCAGATCGACCGTCTGCCCGCGCAGATCGTGGGTGCAGTCGTTCAGAAACTGGATGCGGCCATCGGTGACATACGAATGGCAGCGCGCCGGAGGTGCGTCCTCGATCCCCGCATCGGCACCGTCATAGGTGACGAGGATCGACGGCGAGAAAGTGGGCGCGTCAGGATTGCCGTTGAACGACCACATTGGACGCCCCTCGCCCTCGACCCGGACGTGATGCATGTATCCGCAGCCAGGACACTTGAACGCGACCCGCCCGCCTTCGAGGGAACGGAGTTTCGAGCCGATACGCGCCATCACTTCAGCCCCGACAGACAGAGCCCGCGCTCATCAGCGCGCCGGTTGTCGAGCCCCTTCCAAACGCGCCCTCCGGCCCGGTTCCAGCGCGGGAGCTGGTCGCAGGCCGCGCGCCAGTCACCGGCCCGGGCATACCGCGCGAGCGTGGAACTACACGCCGCGCCGATGCCCACGTTGTAGGTCCACGACGCGAACGACGCCTGCACCTCGACCGGGGCCATGGGCAGGTTGGGGATGCAACGGGTGAGCGGGACATAGTAATCCTCGAAAAGCCGCTCCTCGAGCATCGAGGCGCACTCGGCCCGGGTGTGAACGTCGCCCGGGCGAACGCCCTCGGTCTCGCCGTAGCAGACAGTCCAGACACCCACGACATCGCGGTAGGCCTCGGTTCGGAGCCCTTCCCATTTCGCGACCACGGGCACGGCCAGAGCCATGACCGCCGCCCCGATCGCCGCGCCCTTGGCGGTCTTGCTGCGGATCGCACCGGCCTCGTCGCGGATCATCTCGGCAACCTTCCGGGCGAGGTCCTTCTGTTGCAGGAGCCGGGCTGGGATGCCGATGATGCCGAGAACCGCACTGATCAGCGCCCAGGTCATGACCGACAGTCCGGTCTGCTCCGGCGTCGTGGCGTCCCAGATCGCGCCGATGCCGGCGGCGGCTTGGGCGACCAGAACCCAGATCGACCACATGCGGTGGGCCTGTTTCCACTCGGGGATGAGGTATTTCATGTCGATGCTCCTTGAAGAACGAGGAGGATGACAAACGGCAGGGCGCCGGCGAGGACCGCCACCGCCTTTGTCTGCCCGTCGCTCATGCTCCATTTCGGGGGATTGTGTCTGTGCCAGAAGCCGGGATCGGCGAAGGGCGAGCCATAGCGGATCCAGCTCCGGCCCTTGTCCCAGATGTCCATCGCATTGCCCGCGATCCAGCCGGAAACCATGACCCAAGGGATGCCGGAAAGAAACGCCGCGAGTGCGAACATCAGGATCGGCACGCCGTCCCAGAGAATATGCTGACGCGACAGGAACCGCCCGTAGGGGTGTTCCCAGAAGCGATCGAGGACGTGGTGCGAAAGAAAGGCCAGCGGCAGAGCCCCGACCACGCCAGCAGGCCCCGCGACGGACCATGCCGCGACAGTGATGATGGCTCCGAAGGTTCCGTGGGCGGCGGTATACATCACTTCCACCGACCGATTGCGAGAAAGCTACCAGCGGCGCTGTTTCCATCATTCGTGCCGCCAATTTCCTTCGCAGATATTTTCGCCGCTGTCGCTGAGTTTGAGAACTGGCGGCGGGGCGAGATAATAACCTCCCCGGTCGTGTTTGCAGCCGCCTGCTCCTGATCGCCTGATGCGAACACCCGAGGCGTCTCTAAGAACGCATGGGGGTAGGTCCATGTGTAGTTCTCAAGTTTGTTTCCCGCTGTTCCCGACCAGCCGCTCGGAGGTCCGAAGCTGTGATCCATCCAGCAAATCAGCGTCCCATCGGGGAACTTGGTGTAACTCCCGTTCGCGTTCGAGCCGTATTCGATGCCGTCTGCGTTCTGTCTTGCTTTGGACATTAGATAATCCTCATGTAATATGTCGCGAAGGTTCCGTGGACGGCGGTATACATCACGGGCTCCTCATGGACTGCAATCTGCTGTCCAAGTGAGCTGCATCCCCTCGGTGTCGCTGGCATTAATTCTCCACGTAAAACCGTGAATGTAGGGCCCGCTAATTATCCCGTAGGTTGCAGAAACGCTGGTGCCGCCACCAGTGTATCTACTACCTGCTGCGGTAACCGTGTGAGGCACGGAGGCTTTTGTTACCTTGAAACTCACATATCGCCGCAAGTCTGAGGCAGTTTCTGAGCTAGAGTATTCAACCTGGTATCCCGTTTCGTAGTATGCTTGGCACCGCAACAGTTCTGCGGTCCGCGCCAGAAGCTCGAACGATGTGGCAACACTACCCGGCTCAAGCTGGACTAGGCTCATTTCGCCAGTGCCAGATGTTTCAACCTCGGCATCGGTCCCGCCCGTGAGAGTATCAATCATGCCGCTGTCGCCAGCCGTGCCGCCGTCGATCTTCATTTGCAGCGTGCCGGTCCACGAAAGGACATAGGTGCCGGATTGCAGGTCATCGCCGCTGATTATTTGCTTGAGAGAACCTGCGCTGATCGTGATCGTCGTAACGTTCTCGCTGGTCGCGAAGGTATAGGTGCACCCGCTCGCCCCAGCTTTCCACATATCGTGGCCGTAGGCCCCTGCGGACAGAACAACCGTGCCCGACACTTCTCGTTGGTTGATCGCGAAGTTGCCATTGATGATCCTATTCCGAGGCCCCAGATGCGCGCCGGAGAGGAAAGATGCAGCCTCGAACGTCTTGAACGCGATGAACTCAAGCACATCATCTGCGGCTGCCCCGGAAGCCAGCACAATGTCCGACCCGTTGACCGCCGTGTAGTCGTCTCCACGCACCAGCTTCACGCCGTTCAGCCATACCAACTCGAAACCGGGAGTATACCCGAGGGTCGCGAAGGTTGTCTGCGAGGCGGTCGCGATGAACGATTGGTCCGTGCGGGTCGCCTGCGGGACCGGGGTGCGTCCGTTGTAGCCGCTCATGTGTAAATCTCCGCGTCGATGGAAACTGTGTCGAGCGTGTGGGCGTAGCGGTTGGTTGCGCCAAAACGGACGCTATTGGGCGAAACGTCGCCCCCAATGCTGGCTGCGCCCGATACCGAGCCACCGGCCGATGCGTTGAAATAGCCGGACGCCGCAGGAGTCGTGCGCAGAGGGTTTTCAAACTGCATGACAACAGAGGAACCCAAACCAGTGCCGCTACTCTCTGTCTGCTGAGACATCGGCCCTTTGTTAGCTGCCACTGACCAGCCGATGTAATACCGGCGACACCGACGCAATTCGTCATCCCGAAACTCAAAGGGAGTGATGACGCCGCCACGCTCAAGCTGAACGAGGTTAAGTGTCCCCGTGCCCACCGTCTCCAAGTAGCAATCGGCGCCACCCGTCAAGACTGCCTGCATTCCGCTGACGCCTGCCGCCCCTCCATTGATCTTCATGCCTACGGAGCCGCCCCATGACAGCGTGTGCGCGCCGCTTTGCAGTGTGGCGCCTTCAACGACTTGGACCAACGAACCAGCCGTGATGGTAATAGTCGTCAAGTTTTCTGAGGTGGCGAAAGTGTAGGTGCAGCCAGAGTCCCCGCCGCGCCATCTGTCATGTGCGTAGGTGTATGCCCCGACTGATACCGTGCCTGAAACGGCCCGCTGGTTGATCGAGAAGGCGCCATTGATCACGCGATTGCGCTGACCGAGTTGGTAGAGCAAGTCCGGCGTTGGCGTCACCAGTGTTGGGGTTGACCCGTTGTATCCACTCATCAGGCCTGCTCCAACATGCTGACGAACACGTCGAGGCTCGCCGCCGTGTCGCTAGTCACGACAAGCGTTTGCGCGGCTTCCAAGACGACCTTGCAGTCGTAGGAGAACGACGCGCCGGCAGGGATTGGGATCGCGGGCAAGAGCACGACGCCGTTGGCCGTGACGGTCGCCTCGATCTGGGTCGCCTCTGTGTTCGCAAGGTTGATGTTGATGATCGTCGCGACCGTGGAGGCCGGGACGGTGTAGACCGTCGCCGGGCTGGTGCCGACATCGGCTTGCGTTGCGTTGGTGAGTGCCATGTCTGTCTCCTGTTACCCGAGTGCAATGGCGTAGGTGATCGCGGCCTCTTCCGCCGCCGCCGCGCTGGCCGCTGCATCACCGGCGCTGTCGGATGCCGCCGAGGCACTTCCGGCCGCCGCCGTAGCTGACCCATCCGCCGCCGTGGCCGATGCCGCGGAATTGCCGGCGCTGGTCGCGCTGGCCGCCGCGCTATCCGCCGATCCCGTGGCCGATGCCGCCGCAGCCGCCGCACTGGCCGCCGCCGCGTCCTCATGGTCGCCCGCCGCTTCAGTGAGCAACACGATTTCGGACTTCGCGTTCGAGATCGGGATTTCGGTCAGGATGCTCGCGAGGGTCGCGGTCTCAACGTCATCGACAATGACCCCGGACTGAAAAGAGCGCGCCACGCCGTCCTTGGGAACGATGGTCATGACGTAGCCGCCGGGGATCAGCTCGCACTCAAGCGCGCCGTCCTCGTCGGTTTCATACTGAAGCCGCTCGGGCAAAGCGATGTCGCCGCCGATCCGGGCGGTCAGGTCGGGGGATGGGCGGAAGAACACGAAGGCACCCGCCTTGGCGACGTTCGCGTAATTCGACACGGTTCCTGTGATGGTGCAAGTCATGCGGACGCGATCCTCGGGTGCGGTCAAAGAGGAAGCGCGTCCTGCACTTTCCGCTCTTGTAGCACGTAACCGGGGGTCTCGCTATCCCTTGCCTCAGTCGTAGATCATGGGCGCCACACCCTCGCGCACGCGCCGCTCGATCTTCGGATTGATCCTCACACCGCCCTCGCGCTGGCCCTCATACCGCTGCTTGGACGCGAGCGACTGCCGGATCGACTTCGCCGTGATCATCCATTCCGGGTAGTCGCGGTTGAACTCCATGATCTTGTCCAGCGTGCGCTGCGAAATCGGCTTGCCGTCCATAAGCGCCTGGCGCGCGTCCGCAAGGAGCCGGTCGCGCCGCCCGTCGATACGCTTTTCGGAGTTCACCAGATGGTTGTTGACCCGATAGCGCTCCGACACCCTAGCGGGGCTGAAACCAAGCGCCTTGGTGATCGCCTCGCGCGGCGAAACCTCGGGCAAGACCTCATAGCCGGAATAGGCCTGCACGCCCTCCGACCAATAGCGCCCCGCGACCATGAGATCGCGGATCGCCTTGGGCGCGACGGCCTCGATGCCCCGGTAGACTTCGCCCTCGCTGATAAACTGCACGCCCTTGATCACGTTCGAGCCAATGGCCGGGACCGCGCCGACAAGCTGCTCGAGCCAGTGCGCGTAAACGTCCTGCCCTTCGAGCATCCGATCGCTCGACCGGAACCACAGTTCCGGCATACCGATCCGCGACGAAAGGTCGATCCCGAGCATGTGCCCGGGGATGCCGTTGAACATCATGCCCGCGACGTGCCGCCCGAACAGTTTGTAGAGCGCGCCCTTGATCTCTTCCTCGATCTCGTCCTTCTCGCCGAGCCCCAACATGCTCATCATGGTCAGGATCAGCGAATAGCCCCAGACGCCGCGCACGCCCGCGTGCAGGAACATCGACGTTGTGATGCCGATCAGTTGAGCGCGCGCCTCGCGCCGCACCTCCGGGCTGTCTCCCTGCGTGGCCTGATGCACGTCCCGGAACAGGCGCCAGAGCATGTTGATCTGGAAGTTGCGGAACACCATGAACACGCGCAGCCAATCGTTCTGCATCAGCCGGGGCCGGCTGGTGTTCTGGTAGTCGAAGTGCGTCTTGTAGGTGAGTTCGCCCGCCTTCTGGATCGCGCTGTCATGTGCGTAGCCGTTCTTGCGCGCCATGCGGTAGGCGGCGAGGAACGTCACCTCACGGTTCAGGCGCTCGGCGTGGTGGAACGAGAACGAAATCACTTCCATGGCCCGGCGCCAGCCCACCTGGTATTCGGTCCCGGTTTCGGAAATCCCCGCGAGGTCGTGCGCCTGGGACGCATCGACAATCCCTTGATCATAGGCCGCCCGCATCGCCGCCTTCTCATCGCCGGTGAGCCGTGCCGAACGTTCGGCCTTGCCCTTGCCGCGCGTGAAGTCGGCCAGAGCCTTGGAAAGCTCGGCTCCGGCGCGGGTGAGCCCGCCCTTCTCGAACGCGGCCCCGAGGATCGGCGTGCCAACGACCGTGGTCTGCGTGAGGTTGACCATGGCCGCAGACGGCGTGATCCCGAGGTAGTAGACGAAGGCCGCGCTCGTCGCCTTCTGGGCGATGGGCGAGCCGCCCGGGTTCATCACGTGGTCGTGCCGACGCTTCATCTCCGCCACGATCAGGCCATTGCGGTTCGGATCACTCGACCGCGCCGCTTCGGTCTCCGCCTTCTCAAGCTCGCGCTCCATCTCGACCGCGTATTTCAGGCGGGCGAGCTGGTGAGAGCCATGGAAGAGCGCGCGGGCATAGGCGCGGAACGCATCCCCGGAATAGCCGGCGGTGCCCTTGCGGTGGATCCGCGACTTGCGCACGCTCATATCCGGCAGGGTCATCAGCCACCGCTGCCAGATCGCATCCATCACGCCCGGGTCAACGATGGCGTCACCGAGGATTTCATCAATGTCGGCCACGAAAGACGGGTCCACCTGGTCCCGGAAATCCGCGTCCTCATCAATGACACCCGTGGTCACGTTGACACCGCGCTCCTTGGCCGCTTCCTTGGCCGCCTTCTGCTGCTCGCGCTCGGTCTCGTATTTCGAGAACGACAGGACCCGGCCCTCGGCATCGCGCACCGTGACGAAGAAGTTGCCGAAGCGCATGAGCGGGAAATAGGGCTCGGGCACCTTCTGGGTCTCGAAGATCGACCGCAGTTGCTTGATCCGCGCGGCCTTGTTCCAGCCGTGGCGCATTTCCGCCGCCTTGAGTTCCTGCTTGGCCGCGTCGGTCGCCTCGGACAGCGCCGCGCCGCGAAGGCCCATGTCGGCGATTTCCTTGATCGCCTTCTCATACTTGTCCTTGGCCCGATCGAGGCCGATCTCCATGGACTTCTGCACATTCTCGATGATGGCGGCCTCGAAGGCATCGCCCATCGCCTTGTGCTCGCCCCGCACCTTGCGGAACACGTCCTTGAACTCGGCGGGCAGAGCGTTCCATTTCGGCTTCATCTCCTGCCATGCCGCGAAACGGCGCTCGTTGATCGCGCGCAGGCGCTCGGTGGCCCCAAACCCGTATTCGCCTTCATCGGGCGCAAAGAACGCATCGAGGTCCGTGGCCGCGCCCAGAGGCAGGAACGGGCGCGACGGGTCAACGCCCGCGATGGTGGCCTCGTGCATGAGGTTCATCATCGCCTCGTTGGCGGCTCTGTCCTTGACCATGACCTTGCGCCACGACTTCGCCACCTCGTCGGTGCGCTCATGCCATTCGTTGCGCACCTTATCCATGCGCTCCTTGAGCCGAAGATACCGCTTTGCCGATCCGATGTTGCGGCCAAGCTCTTCGTAGAGCGGACGGCCCGGCACCAGTGCCAGAACCCCGCCACGGCCATTCATCGCCTGGGTGAGAAGGTTCGAGATCAGCGTGCGCTCTTTCTTGGCGTAGGCCGCATCGCTTTTCGCGGGAGCCGCATCCGTGAACGCCGCCATTTCACGGGCACCAGCCATGGCAAACCGCCCGGAATCGTCGCGGGCGCGCTTGCCCACGTCGCCGCGTGCGATCCGGTCCATGATGTCGGCATGGCTGTGGAAGCCCTCGCCCCTCAGGGCAGAGGCCAGCGCCGTGAAGAAGCGCGAAATCTTGTCCATGATCCCCGACAGCCGTTCGCCGTTGCGCGCCTCGTATCCGCCGCCCGCACGCCAGCGCCGATAGAGTTCCGCCACGGCTTCCTCGTTCTTCGCCGCCGTCGAGAGCGTCGGATAATACTGGTTCACCCACGCCATGATTTCCGCATCGGCCCGCGCCGCCCGGGTCAGAGCCCGCCATTCGTTCTGGTCGAACAGGCCATAATCCCGGCCCCAGAGTTGCGAGGACCGCAGGGCATGGATGATTTCGTGATGCAGGATCGAGGTCGGGTCAAACCCGCTGCCCGCGCTGATCTCGATGCCGGTGCGCGTGGAGAACACGCCGGGAATGGGCGTGCCCGTGCGCGTGGACAGGATTTCGGCCACGACCCTTGCCGGGACACGCCCCTTGATGCCATGGGCGCGCATTTCGTTGTTCACCGCCATCTGGATCAACCGCGGATCCGGCGCGTCCTCCGCCTCGATTTCCGTCCAGCCGTCAGCGGCCATTTCCTTGCTGTCGTCATCCTTCTTGTGATCGGAGATGAGCGCGCCCTCGATCTCGGCGATCTGAACCTCGATTTCGGCGAGCTTGTCGCTGTCCTCAAAGGGTTTCACGCGCGCCAGTGCCTCGGTCGACTCCTTCACCGTCGCCTCGGAGCGAGCGATGTCACGTTGGATGCGCGCAGGCGCCTCCGCGATGGCGGCGACGGCGTTCTCAAGCCGCCGCGACAGCCCGACCGGATCATCGGACCAACCGGCCTCGATGTTCTCGTCGCTGAATGCCCTGAGGTCGAAATCCACCGACTGCGCGGCGATGGACGTGTTCATGAGAACGTCAAATCCGCTGATCTTCGCCACGACCTTCTGCCGTGCCGCCACACCAGCGGCTAAGGCATCATCAGCCAGGTCGATCAGCATTCGGCCAAACTCGACGCGCTCGGTCGTCTCCACGGAACCGACACGGGCGGTGAAATTCTTGCCCTTGAGGTCAACCACCTTCTCGGCGGCGGCCTGCCACGCTTCGATTTCGCTGGTCAGGAACTCGATGGAACGGCGGCTCGACCGGATGCGCCCGTCAAGGCGCGACCGCTGCCGGTCCACGGCATCGGCACGGCGCTTGAGTTGGTCGCGCTGCCCCTTCAATTCGGTGAGCTGAAGCACGCGCGGGTCAGAGGTCGTGAGTGCCTTTGCCTGCTCGAACACGCTGGCCTCGCCAATGTCCTCGATGTCGCGCACGTTCGGATCGCCACGGAAGAACCCTTCGATGAACGCGCCCTTCCGGCCCATCATCTGCCACATGGTCGAGTCGTAGGTGCCCTTGGTCGAATAGTCGTTGATCGCGATCTCGCGGTTCATGTTGCCTTGGCGGATGCCGCGCCCATTGCGCTGCTCGTCGTCGGCGGGGAACCAGAGCGGATCGAGGTTGTGGATCGCGCGCAGGCGCCGTTGCGCGTTCACGCCTGTGAACAGGGTTCGCGAGCCGATGAGGATGCGCCGCTTGCCCTCGTTCATGTCGTTGAACGCCCGCTGCTTCTTCGCGTGCGAGTTCAATTCGTCGGCCACAATGATCTCGTTCGCGGGCACGCCACGGCGGATCAGTTCGCTGCGAATGAAGCGGTGGACGCTGAAACCCGGGTTGTGCTTGGTCGGGTTCACCCCGAGCGTCGAGAACACGATCTGCGTGGCCGGGCCATGGGATACCGGCTCGTCCGTGTAACCGCCCTCGGGCTTCACGCCGTAGAATGGAACGTTCTTGCCGTCCTCCCACTCGCGATAGATCGCCTCCACCATCTCGCTGAGTTTCGACCCGGTGCCGGTGGCGTTTTCATCGACAAGGCGCATGTCGATCGCCGCGAGCCGCCCATCGCCGATGACGTTCAAGAGAATGTCGTCACCCTTCTGGCGCGGTCCCTTGTGGTTCTTGATCTTCTCCATCCGGGCGCGAAGCTGCTCCTGATAAGCCTTGGCTTCCGGTCCCGCCGGGACAACGACCAGATTGCGGGACCCGCCTTTCAGCGCGGGACGGGTCACATACTGGTCGAGGTCGTGCGACGACACCACGTCCATGACCTGCCGCACCATCAGCGACAGTTCCGGCGTGTTCACGAACCGGGCGAAGCGCGCCACCGACTTGTAGGACCCATCGGGCTCCTGCTCCAAGTCCTCGGCAACCTCTCCGAACGTGGCCGCCCAGGCATCGAAGGACGCGACACCACGGCGGCGAAGCTCCTGCGGCTGAAGGAACCGGCTGATGGAGAACAGTTCGGCCATGGTGTTGGTGATCGGCGTGCCCGACATGAAGACGAGCCCGCGCCCGGGGTTCTTGGCCTCCACGCTCCTGGTCTTCACGAAGAGGTCCATCGACTTGTCGGAGCCAGCGGCATCCACGCCCTTGATGGAGCCCATGCTGGTGGCAAACGACAGTTTGCGGAACTCATGGACCTCATCCACGATCAGGGCATCGACGCCGATTTCCTCGAAGTCGACCACCTGATCCCGGTTCGCTGTCGAAACCTGCCGGGTGACGCGCTGCTCGGCTTGCTCGAGGATTTGCTCGATCTTCTTGCGCGTGCTGCGCCCCTTCTCCTTCACGATGGAATTGACCGGCACGCCGGCGGCCTTCGCGATGGAGGTGAGCGCATAGAGGATCGAGCGTTCCGTCGCCATATCCGCGTTCCGGTCGCCGCTGCCGCCCTGCTCAAGAAGTTCGCGAATGTCGGACAGGAAGTCCGCGACGGCGGCGGCGCGCGCCTGTTCGCTCGACGGGATTTTCTCGAACGCGCTGTGCGTGATGATGACCGCATCGTAATCGTTGAGCGCGATGTCGGCGACGAACGCCTTGCGCCGGCTGGTATGGAACCGCTGCTCGTCGGCCACCGCGATCTTCGCGAGCGGGTATTGCTCGTAGAACTCCTTGGTGAACTGCACCAGCATGTGGTTTGGCACCACGATCATGGGCTTCTTCCAGAGCCCGAGACGCCGCGCCTCCATGGTCGCGCCAATCGCAGCGCTGGTCTTACCGGCCCCGACCGTGTGCGCCATGTAGGTGTTGCCGTCCTGAAGGATGCGGGCGATCACCGCAGACTGATGCGGGCGCCATTGCCATGCGGTGTTGATCCCCGGCGTGGTGAGATAGCCCCCATCGAAGGACGGGGCCACATCGCCGTTGAACTTCCGGTTGTAGGTGTCCTCAAGGTCCGCTTTGCGTGCCTCGTCCGACCAGAGCCAATCGCGGAACAGGTCCCGCATTTCGCGCGCCTTGTCGGTGGCCGCCTGTGTCGCGGTCTCGTCCGTAAAGCTCGTCGTGGACCCATCCGGGTTCTTGGCTGTTCGCGTGACCTTGAGCGGCTGGTTGTTCATCACCTTGCGCATGAGCTTCGCGAACGGCAGGTCCTCGGTGCCGTAGTCGCTCGTCGCCTTGGCCCCGGCTTCCGAACCGTCCACGACCCACGTGCCGAGCGCGGGCTTGAATGTCGCGGTCAGGCGCAGGCCAAGGTGTTCCGCGAACTGGCTGTAGATACCGGCATCGAACCAGTGCGCACCGATCGGCACCGTGATCTGCTCGCCCGGGATCGGGTCAGGCTGAATGGCCTCAAGCTCGGTGACGTTGCCCTCATAGGCGGGGTTGGTCTTGGCGGCGGCGCGTGCCGCATCCAGCTTCTCGCGCACGTTGCCGGAGAGATATTTGGCCCGGGTCTGCCATTCGCGCGTCGTCGGATCGCGGAACACCTTGCCGGCAAGCTCCTTCTGGACGGTCGGAACATCGGACTTCGCATAATGGGCGATCTTCTCAAGATCGACGCGCCCGAACTCCGCCAGGGTGAACAGGAGCGCGTCCTCGGGCGAATTGATCTTTGGCGTCACCGACTTCGTGACCACATTCTCGCGGAACACCGGGCCTTTCTTCGCGGTGTCCGTCACCTCGTCATAATGCTCGATGGCGAGAAGGCGATAGCCGTCCTGATCTTCCATGAAGGGGTCAAGGTTCGGGCGGGTCACGATGATGTTGGCAGGCGCCGCGTCCGGGTTGAAATCGCCCTCGCGATAGCCCGGCTGGTTTCTCGCCTCTTCACGTGCGGCCGCCACTTCCGCCATGGACTTCCCTTGCTCATCGAACAGGGGTTGAGCGTCGAAAGAGCCGATGTCGAAGTCCTCACCAGCGGAACGCGCGTCCTCGCGCGCCCGCTGCCGGAGCGTTTCCATCTGAACCCGGCTCGGGCGGCGTTCGCTGCGAACCTGTTGGTTGATCGGCCCGAACTTCTTGACGAAGGCATCATAGGTGTCGTTGAGCCGCTTGCGCGCTTCCGACGAGTCCTTGCCCGCCACATCGGCGGCGTAGACATCGCGCAACGCCATCTTGATCGGGACCAGCCCCATGATCCGGTCAATCGCGGCCTTGGTCTTGCCGGTCTTGCCTTTGGCGCGAGCCTCGACCTTCACCCCGGCGTTTCCATCGAACTGCCAGAGCTGACCGTCCTTGATGTAGTAGCCGCCGGTCTTGGTTTCGGTCGCGGAGCCGTCGCGGGCGTCGAGTTTCTGCTCGGCGGTGCGCTCGCTCATGATCTGGCTCGGGAACCGCTCGATGACCTCGGCGATCTGCTTGCGAATGTCCGCGCCGGGTAGCGCGCGCACGCCCACACGCGGTCCAGCCGCCAGTTTCTCGTATAGCCCCTGCTCGCCAAGGATCATTTCCGGGTGGTCGATGAAATACTGGTTCACCGTGGCCTGTCCCTCGCCACCGTCCCGGTCGGGGAGCGTGACGACCGGAGCCTTGCGCCAAGAGGGATCGACCTCGGCCTCACCCTCAAGGCGCTTGCGCAGGATGATGATGTCGGTCGTGACCTCGGTGCCGTTCTCCTTGAACGCGGTGTTGGGCAGGCGGATGGCCCCCACCAGATCGGCGCGGTCAGCCAGATAGTCGCGAGCCTTGGTATCGGCCTTGTTCATGGTCCCGGCGCTGGTGACGAACATGAGAAGCCCGCCCGGGCGCACGCTGTCGAGCGACTTCGCAAAGAAGTAGTCGTGCATCAGGAACTTCTGCGGATATGCCGGGTCAGCCTCGATGCGGGTGCCGGAGAACGGCGGGTTGCCGATCACCATGTCGTAGTAGTCGCGCGGCGGTGCCATGGTGATGAAATCGCCCTGTGCGATTTCGGAGCGCGGATAGAGCGTCTTGGCGATCAGCGCGGTCACATGATCAAGCTCGATCCCGCGATAGCGCGTATCGGCGCGAATGGCCGCCGGGACCGTGCCTGCGAAGCCGCCGACGCCCATGCCGGGCTCGAACACGCGCCCGCCCTCGAAACCGAGACGCTGCGCGAGCGTCCACATGCCGCGCAAGACCGGTTCAGCCGTGTAGAAGGCGTATTGGCTCGTGCGCGAGAGGGTGGCGTATTCCTCGTCGGTCAGAAGGTCCTTGATGTCCGCGTGAACGTCCTCGAACCGGATCGACCCATCGTCACGCGGGAGAGCCGGAGCCAACGTGCCCGCGCCGCCGTAGAGCGCAATCGTGGCGCGCTCTTCCGGCGAGGCGACACGCCCCTCGGCCTCGATCTCCTTCGCCAGACGAATGGCGGCCACGGAATTGCGCGCGCGGGTTTTCTCGCCGCCGCTGACTTCCAACGCGCCGCGTTCGATGACGTGATCTTGTGGGGTTACTCGTCGGCCAGCGCGGTTTCCAGAGCCAGCGCCATCGCCCGCTCCCTGACCATCTGCATCCGCGCCGGGTCCGTCTCCGGCACGTTCTGCGTCTCGATCTCCGTCCGCGCCTGTGTCGCGATCATCTTGGCGTAGGCTTCCAGCTTCCCGGGGCCGCGCTTCTGGATCGCCCGCGCCTTCGCCGGGGCCTTGTCCACCATCGCCTGCATCAGCTCGGTTATCATCGCCGGAATCCTCATCCACGCTTTCCTGCATGGAAGATAGGCCTTCCTCTGGCAGTTTTCCAGCCTCAAGCCCGTCGATAGCGCCAGACTGAAGGATCGTGCGCACGGTCTCGGCGCTGTCCATGCCCTCAACGGACACGTCGCTGTCCTCCATCATGTCGCGCGCGCCGTTATACCAGGACCGCAGATAAGGTTTCAGCGCCTTGGGCGTGGTGCTCAGATCGCCCGAGATCGCCCGGGCCATGTCGATGAACCGGCGCGCACCGGCCTCGATGTGGAACACGGCCAGTTCCGCGCCGAGGGCGAGGATTTCCGGGTCAATGCCCGCGTTGGTCTGGTTCTTCAGTTTGTCCATGAGCCGCGCGCGCAGTTCGGCGGCCCGGTCGGTGGAGACGAGCTTGTTGTCGGCGCCGTAGGCGGGTTTTGCCGGTTTTGCCGGTTTTGCTGTAACCTCGCCGGGTTCTTCCACTCCAAAGAACGGGATGCCCGCCTCACGGAACAAGGCTTGCGTCTCTTCAAGCCCGCCGTTTCCAAGGTGCGTGGCCCCGTGGAAAGGGTTCATGTCGTCCTTGAATTGCGGGGCGAGCCGGTCCAGTTCAGCATCGCTGCGTGCCGCGAGCCAATCCGCATAGTCTGCCAGTTCCGGGAACATCGAGCCACGCAGGTCTCCGGCCCCATCGCCGCGCTCCAAGTTGTTGGCCCATGCCTGCTTGAACAGGGAAAGCCCCTTATTGCCCTTCCATCCCTTCTGGGCCTGCGCACCGTTCACCCGGTCGGCGATCTCCTGCGCTATTTCGCGGAATATTTCACCCGCACGCTCAAGGTTGTCGCCAGCGGTAGTGAAATGCTCCGTCGTCTTGGTCTTTCCATCCCCCGTGGTCTCAATGTGCTGTAGAACGCCGATGGCCTTAACGTGCAGTCGATGGCCGCGTGGCATCGTTTCCTGAACCGCGCTGACGGCGGCTTTCGCGTCAGCATATCCCTTGTTCAGCTTGTCCTGTCGTGCCTTCGGGTCGCCGCCGATCATCAGTTCCAATTCGGAAACGCCCGCCATGTAGTCGTCGCGCTTCTTGGTCTTGGGCTCGGCCTTGCCGCCCTTGGCTTTCTCGGCGTTCTGGCGCGTGAACTCGGCGCGTTCCTCGTCGGTGAGCTTGCGCCCGCGTTCTTGATCGGTTTTCCCATCCGGGCCGACATAGTTGACCAAAACGCGCGGGCCGGCGAACTCACCATTGGTTTCAGCCGGCGTATCTTTCTTGATCGACTTTTGATCCCGCAAGGCTTCCTCGATCGACTCGTGAAGCTGCGAGGGAGAGGCATAGGCGATCACGCCGCTGTCGCGGTCGAGGTCGATGGACGTGCGATCCGAACTCCAAGTGGGCGTGTTGTAGGACACCGCCATGGAAATCCGCCCGCGATCAGGCAGCGCGGCCTTGTAGAAGATGGTGACATCGCCAATCGTTACGGCTTCGCCACTGGCCACCCAATCCTCGATCTCGGAACGGTCGTAGTCCTTGCTGGTGACGACCTTCTTATCACGGGCCGACGCGGGCGCAGTGAACGCCTCGACCGTGTTGCGGATTCCGCGATTCGCCATGCCGGTGAACACACGCTTGAACGCTTGCAGAGCATCGGTCTGCTTCTTCTCGCCGCGAATGCGCTGCCACGATCCGTTCCCATTGCGGTATTCGGCGACATACTCCTTCGCGTTGACCAGCCTATAGGCCATCCTGCCGATCTGGATCGTGGAGCCTTTGCGCAGATCGCGGACAGCCGCCTTCCACGCATCGCCGTCACCGGCGAGCGCATCGTATTCAGCCCCATCCTTGTCCGGCGCCGCATCCTTCGGCTCTGCCTTGGGCTTCTCGGCCTTCGCCCTCAACGGCTTCTTCCACTTGGCGGGGTCGGCGATCAGCGCGCCGAAATCCGCCACGCTCATGGCGGTGAGACCGCCCAGACGGTCCTTACCCTTCCCATCCGAGAACCCGGCCTCATAGGCGGCCCGGGCGTCGGCCTCGGTCGCGAACCCGAGCATGACCTTGTGTTCATCGAATTTGCCGGTCTCAGCGTCCACCTGGTCGATGACAAAAGCGCGCTCGGCCTTCGGATCGTCGCCCATGTAGAAGTCCACATGATCGCCGTCCGCGCCCTCGGTGCCGAGGATGCGCCCGTAGTGGGCGGGCATCTTCACCTCCCACGCGGTTTCCCCGTCCGGGCCGATCTTGCGGCGCATGGAGCCCTTGGCGTTCTCGATCGACAGCGTGAGCCCGCGCCAGCCAATCTTCCCCGTCTTGTAGTTTTCCGCCTCGGCCTGCGCCGGAGACGGGTCTTTCACCGTCTCGGCTGCGGCTTTTCGCACATCGGTGGCGGTCGGCACCACGTCCTCTTTCATCTTCGGCGCGATCGGCGCCGGGGCCTTCTGCTGGCCGGTGAGCTGGCGCAGTTTCGAGAGAATGACGCCGGTCGGCGCGTCGGCACGCACCTTGCCCATGATTTCGCCGGTGTCCCGGTCCATCACGTCGAGGTGGCCGCCCGCGCGCCCCTTGTGGCCGGTGATGAAGAAGCCCGCGACTTCCTCCTTGATGTCGGCGAGGTATCCGCCTTCCAGCATCCCGCCGATGCGACCAAACGCACGCCGCGCATTCTCTTCGCGCTCCATATCCGCAGCGGCCTTATCCTTTCCGAACAAGTCACCCTGGCTCTTGGGCTCTTCCATGGTCGCGGGCTTGGCGCGCGGGGTCTCGGTCTTGGCCTTCGACGGCAGGTCGATCGGTTTGCCGAGTTCCTTCCGTGCGGTCGGGTCGTTGGCCATGAAGAAGGCATAGGCGAAGCCCTCGGGGGTCTTGGAGCGGTTTTCCTTGCCCATGGGGTCGTCGCCGCGCATCTGCGACTGCATCTTGGACCCGTCTACCGGCTCCACGTTGGCGGTCGGCAGGTCTGTTTTCATAGTCCCGAACAATTGGGTGCGCTTGGTGTAGGCGTCACCGAAGTTGTGCGGGTGCAGCCGCACGGCGGGCTTGGACAGGCCGGTTTTCTCCTGAATGCGCCCGATGGGGTTTTCCAACACATGGAACCGCGTCGGCGCCGCAGCCGCGATCACGTCCCGCGTGGCCTCGTAGAGCATGACGTTATACTCGACCGGGCTCTTTGCGCCCGAGGCGAGTGCGCCGGAGCCAAACACCTTCGCCACGGCGTCGGGGCTCTCCACGTCATGCAATTCCTCCCACCAGCGCGCACCAGAGCCCGCGAACGTGGTGCAGGGGCAGGCGCTCAACACGCCCACGACCTCGAACCCGGATTGCCGGGCCTCGGTGATCTGATCGTAGATCCACTGATCGGTGAGGACGTTGGCTCCCGCCTTGATGTCGTGCTGGATCACGCGGTAGCCGGCATCACGCCACGGCTGCGCCCACGATCCGGTGTAGTCGAACAGGCTGACCACGACCTTCTTGGAGTTGTCCACCTCGTCGCCGATGCGTTGGGCGGTCTCCTTCCACGATGCGACCAGCGCGTCGGCATCCTCTTGCGGGATGAAACCCTCTTTCTTCAGGCGCGTGTCGATTGCCACCGTGGACTTGAGCGGCGGGAAAATCTCGGCGGCGGGCATTTCCGGCGTCGGCGTGTCCGGGTTCCAGGAGGGTTCACCCTGCGCGGTGTCCGTCTCGTTGATCGGAAAGCCGTGGCCCTCGAAATCGTCGCGCAGGTTGTCAAACTCTTCGAGAAGCGCGGCGGCGGTCTCGTCCTCTTGGTCGAAGTTTCCATCTTTCGGCGCGGCATCGAGGATGCGCTCGGCAAGATCGGTGATTTGCGCGATCTCCGCGAACCCCTGCTCGTAGATGTTCCGGCCCTTGTTGATGTCGCGGGGCTCCTTGCCGCGCTCGTAGAGATGCGCGGCGGCGCGGCGAGCCATGCTGTCGAGTTCACCGAGCATGTAACCGGTGTCGCTGCCGCTGAGTTCCGGGCCGGTGAATTTCGCCTGCCGCTTGCGATAGCTGTCGTCGGGCAGGTTGTCGGCGAGCTTGAAGGCGCCGAACTTCGGCCCGCTGGCACGCGGCTTGGGCTCTGCGGCCGGCGCCGCATCATCCTCGGCCTCGACGGGCGCGGCGGGCGCTTCCACCTTGGGCGCGGGCGCCTTCGGTGCCGGTTCTGCCTTGGCCTCGGTCGGCGCGGTCTCGGTCTCGGCGCGCGACTGCTTCACCATGTCGCCAAGGCGGTCGGCCATGGCCTGCACGGCTTCCTCCGGCCACATGGACAGAAGCTCGCCCTCCATGTCCTCAAGCCACTTGACGGCTTCACGCGCGTTGCCAGCGGCGATCTCGGCGGCCTCTTCGGGGCTCGTGCCCTTCTTCACCTTGAAGGACGGTTTGGCGCCCTCGCGGATGCGTTTCGCCTCGTCGGCCCATTCTGCGGCCTCAGAGCTGCGCCCGAAAGCTTCGCCCATGGTCTCCATGAGCGAGGTCGCCACGGCCTCCGGGTCAAGGATCGTCGGATCGAGCCGCCCCTCTGCATCAAGAGCCAGGAGTTTCTGCGGGTCAGGCGATGGGAACGTGGCCTCGAAATCCCACGGGCCTTCGCGCGTCACCGATACCTTGCCCGGGCCGGTGCCGTCCTCGACCTCCACGTCGAAATCCCCGACCACGTTGTATTCGCTGCCCGGCGTGCCCTGCGGCGGCTCCATGGTGCCCTCGGTGGCGCCTTCCGCATCCAGTTTCGCGAGCGCGGCCATGGTGTCGGCGCGCAATTTCATGCGCTCGTCGGTCCAGCCGCGCGACCGGCCCTGATCTTCGATGATGGCGAGGCGGCGCTCTAGCTGATCGCGATCCGGGGCCGGGTCGGGCTCACGCGGTGCGGGCTTCGTCGTGGGGGGTGACACTTTTGTCGCCCCTTGGGGGGGCACGTCTGACGTGATCTCGGTATCCCGCTGCATGGGCGTGAACCGGACCTGCCCGCTTTCGATCTGATCGCGGGGGATGGCGAAATCCATGCCGTCATCGCTCTTCAGCATGACGCTATCGGCGTCCTTCGCGGCGATGCGCCCGCGCGCGACCTCTCCGGCCTCGGTCTGAACCGAGACCTGCGCACCGAGCGGCACGTCATCGAGAAGCGGGGCCGGTGCCGACTGCATGGCGCGGCCAAGCGGCCCTGTAGGTGTTGCGCCGACTCCAACGTCCCGTCCACCAGGTTGGGTGGAGTTAGGCCCACCTGTCGGGGGCGTCGGGGCCGGCGCCTGAGGGCCACCTACCAAACCCTCACTGGTATCTGGCGGGGGAAGCGCCAGAGTTGGTTCAGGAGCCGGGAGCCCGGGTCCTGCTGGTTCTGTGCCGGGGGCTTCTTCCTCCGGCCTGCGGATCCCGCCAATCGCGCCCACGGGGCCACCGCCCATGGCACCCAAGACAAAATCGGCGAACGAACCGTCCATCACGTCTTCATTGAGCCCGGTCGCCATGTTGGTGGCCGCGCGCGCCGAAACGCCCTCCGCGACTTCCTGCACGCCTTCCTCAAGCCCGGATGCGACCACGCCAGCGCCCACGCGACCGGCCACGGTGCCGCCGATCTTCTGGCCGAGAACATTCCCGGCGGCGCCCGACATGATCTTGGAGGTTGCGGCACCGCCAAACATGCTGATCGGCATGGTCATTTCGGCGGCGACACGCGCGGCGGCCTCGCGGGTGAGCTGCAACGCCTCTTCGGGCGAGGCTCCACCGGCAATGGCTTCCTTGTAGTAGGACGATTCCGCCTGCAACCGGCCATCGGCGGCGGCGGCGTCCACGATCTCGCGCGCCTGGTCAGATGCCGCGCCCGAACCCTGCAAGCCGCCCGCGACCATACCGGCGGCGGCGGAGCCACGGGTGGCGACGGTCGCGGCCACGACCGGGGCGAGAGAGCCGAGAACATCACCGGCCAGCATCACGAGCCCGCGCGCGCTCGGGGCATCGCCGAAATCCCACGTGCTCGGCTTGAACAGGTTGCCGCTGATGTTGGTGCCTTGAAGCGCTTCCTTGGTCCGGTCGCTCACGCTGTCGGAAATCGCCTGCCCGGCGCCGCGCCACCGGTCGGCGGCGGCCACCACGTCCTCGAACCGATCGGCCTCGACCTCGCGCATGGTCACATCGCCGGTCGCGGGGTCAAAATCCCCCTCGAACTGACGGTCATAGCCGAGACCGCGCCCGGTGGCTTCGAGCATGTGGCCACCGGAACTGACGACCGCACCGGCCACGCGGCGGCCAAGATCGCCGATGAAACCGGGCTGGTTGTCGGCATCCTTGGGCGCTGCCGCCTGATCCGGGGCCGGTCCAGCCGCGCCACCATCCTTGGGAAGCGGGTATTTCTGTGCTGCGATCTTCTTGGCGTGGTCGATGAGTGCGCCGGCGGCGTAATCGTCGCCCACCATCTGGCGAATGGCCGTCTCCGGGTCCGCGCCCTTGTCGATGAAGGGTTTCAGCCTCGTCGCGGTGTTGCGCGCCACCTTCTCTGGGTCGAAATCAGGTCCCGCACGCTCCACGGCGGCCAACAGCACGTTGACCGGCACGCCGGTGTCCACGGCGATCTGCTCGACCGGGTTCAGGCCGGGTCCGGTGCCGCGCTCGGGGCTTTTGGTCTCAGGAAAGGCAGAAGGGCGCTGTGCGAAGACATTATCGGCCATGAAACACTCACGTTCTTGGGGTTTCGAGGCGCGTCCTACACCAGTGCGACCATGAATAGCACAGCCGCACCGGCGCGAGAACCGCCCTTAGCGCATCACCGGAACTTGCGGTGCTGCCGGGTTTTCGGAGGTGACGCCGCCGCGTGCGCCGTTCGCCACGTTCAGGAACTGGATGATCTGCGCAAGCTGCTCTTCGGCGGGCAGTTGCGAGAACTCAAGGCTGTTCTCGCCAAGGTATTTGCCCACCTCAAGGATCGTCTCAAGGCTCGCGGAATCGGCGCCGGCCTTCACCGCGGCTTCGCGCAGGGCCTCGCGCTTGGCCTCGGCGTTCTGGGTCTGGGTCCATCCTTCCTCGAACACGCGCTCGGGCGAGGTCATGGCCAAGCCCGCCTCGTAGATGTCCTCCACGTCATCGAAGACCTGCTTGAACGTGCGACCGCTCTTCGTGTCCTTGAACGTGACGGTGGCGCCGACGATGTTTCCACCCTGGTCCCGATCGAGGCCAGATTGCGCGGGCACGATCTCGTAGCCGTCATCGAAGTAGCCGGTGGAGTTGTAGGCCTTGGTCAGCCCTTCCACGAACCCGCGATCATCGCCCATGGAGGCTGCATTGAGCGCCGCCGCCCACCCGAGCATCCCCGCCTTCGTCTTGTCGTCCTTGAGGAAGGTCTCGAACTGGCGCGCTTTGTCGATGTCGCCGGTTTCCAGATAGTGCCGGATGATCGCCTCGCTCTTGTCCTCCATCCAGCGCCCGAGCGTGAACTCGGCCATCCGCTCGCTGGTCTCGGGGTCCACCATGCGACCGTCCACGCCACCGCGCGCACGGCGCATTGCGTGCCAAGGGCGTTCGATCTCGCCCGGCGCGGCATCGGGGCTCGCGATAGGTGCGCGATCCGGGGATCCGGGTGCGGCTGGCGCCTGCGGACGCGGGACCGGTGCCGCCTCAGTCGGCGCGGTGCGGCGCGGCGGCCCATAGGACACGGGCGCGGCGGGCTCGGGAGGCTGCGCGGGGGCTTCCGCCTGGTAGGAGGTCGGCGCCTGCGGCACATCGTTGTTGAAATCGAACCCCAAGACACGGCCCATGGAATCGACATTGGTGTTGGGTGTCGTGGGCAGGACCTCGACGGTCGGGGCTGGCTGTCGGGGCATCGGCGGCTGGCCCGCGCCGCTGTCGGGCATCCTCGGAGTCGGCGCGGCCTCGGGGATCACGCCGGAGCGGCGCGTGTTCATGCTGTCGAGCGGATAGCGGGCACCGCCCACGACCATGTAGCTCTGATCACCGCCCATCACGGCGGCATCCCAATAGCCATCGGTTTCCGCGCCGGTCTGCATCGGCGGCAATCCGGCGGCGGCAGCATCCTCGACCGTGCGGATCCCGCTCACATCGAGGCGCGGGGCCGGGGCACTCGGCGCGGTCGGGGCCGGTGCAGCGATGGGCGTGCCGGGAATGCCCGCCGGGCGCCCTGCCGGAGCCGGTGCGGCCTGCGGTGCGGTCGGGGCGGGTGCATCCGGGGCCTGCGGGCGCTGCGGGACCGCGCCGACACCAACGCGCGCGGGCGGCGTCGGTGCGCTGGCCGGTGCGGTGGCGCCTCCGGGCGCCTGTGCCGGGCGTGCGGGCGTGTCCGGGTCGGTGTCGCCGCCGGTGCCGTCTCCGCCCGCGATCTCGCGCCAGAACTCACGCTCGGCGGCATCACGGGCGCGCTGCTGGTCCTTGTCGTTCCAGTCCTTGCGGGTGTTGTTGCGGGTTTCGTCCTGCCAGCCCCAATCCTCGCGGGTGCGAGAGCGGTTCTCGTCCTCCCAATCCCAATTCTCCTGCTCGCGATCAAACCGAATGTCGTCGCGTTCTTCCTGCTTGTTCTCGCGCTTCCAGCGGCGGCTGTCCTCGACACCCTGAAACGCGCCGTCGATGAAGGCGCCGATGCCGTTTGCGAACATGGACATGGTGAAGCCCCCTTGTCAGGACGATTGGGGCGGGATCGCGCCCGTGCCCATCATCATGGCGGGGCCATAGGCGGCCCTGCGGTTGAAATCTACGATGTTGGTCTGTTGCGGCTGCTGCGTCTGCGCGGCGGGCACCATGCCGAAGATCGCGGCCTCGGAATTGCGCCGGTCCCGGTTGACCCCGCCATTGTGCGAGCCGAGCGCCTGGATCGCGGATTGCGCGGCGGCCACGTCACCGCTGCGCACGGCGGCGGCCACGTTCGCGAGGCTCCCGGACCACGCGCCGGCGCCGTAATTGTAGGCCAGAGATTGCAGGGCGCCCTGCTGGCCGGGCGTGAGGCGGTTCCACGTGTCCTCGCCCACGGCCTTGATCGCGGAGGGCGCGAACTCGGTGCGAAGGCGCCGCTGGCGGTCGCGGTCAGCGTCCTCGCGGGTGATGTGCATCCCCTGCACGACCGGCACGACCGATCCGTCAGCGCGCGTGATCGTGTCCGAGCCGTATCCACCGCGATAGGCGTTCACGTCCCAATAGGGCGTGTGACTGAACCCTTCGTAGCGGGCGAGCATGTTCGAGGCGGTGGTGATCCCGTCGCCTGCGATGTTGATCTCGCCGTATTTCCCGGCGTTGATCGTCTGACCGGGCGTCTGCGGTCCCGGCGCCCCGGGCGTGCCATAGTTGCCGGTGAAATCGCCGGTGACGACACCCGCATTGCGCGCCTCTAGGCGTTCTTTCTCAAGATCGCGCTCCTGCTTGTCCTCGACGGCACCGGCAAACCCGCTCAGTGCCGCACCGATGCCTGCCGCGAAGCTCATGCCGCCATCCTCTCCATCTGGTCGACCTTCCGGGAGAGGTCCTTGACCGCTGCCATGGTGACTCCCACGGCGTCGATGATCCCGATGCTGCGGCCATCGCCCTTGCCGGTGGCATCGGCGAAGTCCTCGGCATAGGGGCCGATGTGGCGTCCCTCGTCGCCCATGCCGGGCTTGTAGGTCCATTCCTCGACGGGCATGGCGTTGACCGCTTCCAGCGCCGCGCCTTCCCTGACCGGCGTCTTGTCGGTCTTGGCCTCCTTGGACGAGAGCATGAGCGGTGCGCCGAGCCCACCGGTCGCGAAGACCCCGGCGATGCGCCCGATGCCACCGAGAAGCGAGCCGATCCCCGCGCTGTTGGCCTGATAGGTCTGCATCCGGTTCTGGTAATCCTGATTGAGAAGGCTTCCCTGCTGGCCGTAGCCGGTCATGGCCGCGCTCGCGCCGCTCGATGCCGCACCATTGGAGAGCCCGATAGAGGTTCCGGGGTTCACGGCGAGCCCCTGCCCCATGTTCACGGCTGCGGCCTTGCGCGACAGCCCCTCGGTTTCGACCTGACGCCGGGCCATTTCGCGGGCGCCCGCCGTGGCGAGACCCGATTGAACCGAGCGCGATTGCGCCGTCGCGTCGGCGCGACCGGAGTCGGGCGAGACCCCCATTCCGGCAAGCCGCCGGTCCTCCTGTTGGCGGGCCAGCGTGATCTGCTGTTGGGTGTCGGCCTCGGCCTGCGCGGCGGCGGCGGCGCGGCGCTCGGGCGTGTCGTATCCCTGCGCGTCCGCGATCAGCTCGTCCTGAAGCGGGATGAAGGTGTTCTTGTAGCGCGCCCGGTCCTCGGCGGCCCAGGCGTTGGTGATCTTCGCCTGCTTCTCCATCCAGTCTTGGTGCCGCTCGCCGGTCTGCGCCGACTTCTTGGCGGCGATGCCGATATTCTTGTCAGGTTTGGGTGCGCTCGCCATCGCTGCCTCCGCTCGAAATCCATGGACACGTTTCCCGTGTCATTGAGAATAAGATAGCATCTCCGCCGTCCATCGCGCCATTACGCAAACGCGCCTCGATCTGAAAACCGCCCTTGATCGCGGCGATCTGGCTGGCGATGTGGCTGGTTGCGATGACCGCGACCATGCGGTTCTGGTCCAGAAACTCGAACACGTAGCGCGCCACGCGCTCGAACATCGAGGGGAATGCCCAATCCTTCGTCCGGTCGGAAACAACCGACATATGGCATGTTCCATTGTGAAATTGGTTCAAAACGATGACCGCGCGGATGCGATCCTCGTCGGGGTGGCGCACACCGATCGCCTGCGCGTCGGCGCCGAAGCGTTCGACCCCGAGCATCCGGGCGGCGATGGTGAGTAGGGCCTTCTGGTTTTCAATTTCGAGCATCATGGCGGTGGCTCCTATGGCGAGATGACAAACGGCGCGATCTCCAACGCGCCTGGAATATTCTCCACCGTCATGAACCAATCGGAAAGCCCACAATCGCTCGTGCCGTTCACCCATCCCTCCAATCGGCACCCGATCAGGTTGTCGATGTCGTCGGTCAGATCGAAGATGAAGGTCTTGGCCAATCCGTTCTCGGCGGCGGTGGTGAGAAGGTCGATGGGGAACACGCACAGGTCGGTTTCGTAGTCGGGGCCTCCGGCGTTGAAGATGCCGACGATGCGCAGGCGCAGGACCTCGGGCGCCGTGTCCACGTCGAACGTCCCCGAGAGCGTGAACCGCACCAGAGACGAACCCGAAAACTCCATGTCCCAATCCGGCGTGATCTCGCGCGGGGCGGCGTCGGTCGTGGTGTTGATGATCTTGGTCTGGATCGCCGAAGAGACGTGGTGAACGATGTTCCCGGTCGTCACGGCCTCCACCGCGTCCATTTCGCCTTCGAGCGTGGTGATCCGCGCCTCGGCGGCGTTGAACTGCGTGGCCGAGACAAGACCGGACGCCAGCGCGAAGAAGCTGGTGTTGGAGAGATACTTGCCCACGGCGAGGGCCAGCTTCTCGGAATCGGACCAGCGCACGGCGCGGCTGTTGGCGTCACCGCGGATCCCGCAAATGATGTCGAGGCGTTCCTTGTCGATGGCGTTGAAGGTGGTTTCGGCCATGTCAGCCCCCGAGACCGAAGTCAGAGGGGCTATGCGCCAGGTAGATCGCGGTGATCTCCACGTTCGCGATGACCTCGACGCTCCACTTGGTGTAGAGCCGCCCCGCCGGTATCCTGACAATCTCGTTCATTCGCGCGACCGAGTGCAGAAGCTCGCCGTCCGCATAGATGTTGAGGCAGAAGGTGTCGTTGGGCGCGAGGCTGTCCGCATCCACCTTCAGCGCGCCGAACCCGTCTGGGTAGGGCAGTTTCATCGGCTTGGAGTGCCATGTGTAGGTGGCGCGGTCTGCCCAGAGGTCATCCATGAGCTTGATGTCGCGGTCGCCGTCGAGGAAGAACAGGTTCCCGGTCGGAAGGTCGTTGAAGAAGAACGTGCCCGCGATCTCGTGGCGCACGACAAATGGCTGATCGCCGGTCAGGTCCAACGCGAGGGTCTTTCGCCCGAACCCGGCGTCGTAGCTGACGATGTAGCGGCCATTGTGGTGCGATGCCGTGAACGTCGCCGGGCGCATGGCCCACCACTGTTCGAGCGTGAACACACTCTTGGATACGAGCTGCGCGCCCGAGCCCGAGACCAGCACCAGCCCATTGGTCGATGGATAGGCGGCGGCATAGCCAAGGTCCACGATTCCGCGCGCGGCGGTGCAGGGGAGGTTTTCCTCGATCTTCGCCATGACCATGCTGTCGGGGTGCGTGCCCTGCGCGGTGTAGGGCGTGCCTTCGGTCATGATCGCGAGCGTGGTGCCGAAGGCGGCGAGCCCCACGATCTGCGCGTCGGTCTTGAGCGTGTAGGAGCGCGGCCAGGCGTGCGGCACGTAGGGCTCCGAGAAGAACAGTTCGCGCCCGGAGAACGCCGCCATCATGCCGTTGGGCATGGACACGATCCCGGTGAGCCCATCGGGCGGCACATCATAGGCGAGGGTCGCGAGGGTTTCCTGAAGCGGATGCGTCACCACATCATGGACGAACGAGCCCGCGTCCGCGTCGACCTCGGCCACGAAATAGAGGTCCGTGGTGCCCAAGGCGCTGACCTGCGTGCGGTAGATGCGGATGCGGTCGATCAGCCGCCCCGCGCCGGGATCCACGAGACCGGAGACCGTGACGGTGATCCCGCTGGAATACTCCACCGAGTCCGAGAGCGGGCTCGGTGCGCTTTCCTCATCCAGTTCGGTCACATAGGTGTAGACGTATTGCACGTCCGTGGCCGTGTCCTCATCGAGCGTGCCCGCCGGGGTCAGGGTCGGCGCCGCAGTCGGGGCTGGGAGTGCCAGCGGATATTCCGTGCCCTCGAACCGGACCTTGGGCACGCCGTTGCCGGTGAGGTAGAGGCGGTCTGCGGACACGTGACCTGTCACGACATTCACATGCGCGTCCCAGGCGATCCAGTCGCCCGCGTGCCGGTAGATCGTCTGGGCGTCCGCGTCCAAGGTCTCGACCAGCGTGTGTTCGCGGGTCGGGGCCAGCGCCCCATCCTCGAGGCGCGCGCCCTCTGCGGTCACGGCGAAGCCTTCGGGAAGGAGCGTGGGCGTGATGCGGGGGATTTCACCCTTGAAGTTGGTGATCGGGAACAAGGCCATGTGCGCGTCCCCTCAGAGCCAGCTTGGTTTCACCCGGAGCGGTGCCCGCGCGATGCCGGTGGCGCCCCGGGCGCTCAGTTCCCCGATCTTGGCCTCGAATTGCGCGATCAGATGCGCGGCCATGGCCGGGTTGGCGTAGTCGGTGCCTGGCAGGAGCATGAGCTTGCCCGCCGCGCCGTCCGCGATCACGTCGCCATAGTCGGAGATCACGGCGTCGGGCAATTCCTGCGCCCATGCGCCCGCCTTGGGCACGGTCAGCGACACGGTGATGTCGAGATCGCATTCGGTGAAGGGATAGACCGAGAGCTTGCCGACTTCCGCCTGGTAGAAGTGCGAGGGCGGAGACGCCGGGACCTCGCCGGCGGGAATATGGGCGGCCCGCGCCTTCTCAAGATCGAAGCCCGCATAGGTGACGCGGTGAACCTGCACGGCGCGGGTGTTCTCGGGCACGTCGAGCACGAAGGTCGCCGCCTCGATCGTCTGGGTGAAGGTCTCGCGCCAGATCGTGGTGCCTGACAGAAACTCGGCGGCGGCAAGCCGGATATGATGGATCGCGACCGGGCGCGCGCAGGTCGGAACGTGGATCAGCACGCTCGGCAGAAGATCGGCGATGTTCACCATTGTCGCGGCCATGGGTTATCCTCGCGCTGCCTTTCCGCGTTGGGTGTCGGGGTTGGAGTAGAGTTCGGACTTGGCCTTGTTGCCCAAAGCCACGTCGAAGAGGGCGCGGTGTGCTTGCGCCCTTGCGGCTGATCCGGGGATGCCCGCCTCCTTGGAGAAGGCGCGGAACAGAAGATAATCGGTCAGGACCGGGACAATCGCGGCTTTGGCGGTGATGTCGTCGGTGGTCTCGGTGATGACCGGGGGCACGCAACAGACCGCCTGGATGGAGCCGTTTCCGGTGTTGCCCGGATAGACCATGTATTCGCCCGGTGCCTCGTCGTCGTAGATCACGTGAAGCACCGCGTCGGTGAACGGGACCACGGCGGTGGTCGGCCAGCCCGGCTCCATCACGTCGAGGATATGGCGCTCGACCACGGTGATCGCGGCTCCGTCCGTGTTGCGCAGAACCCGGATCATCTGGGTCGCGGTGTCGGGGAGAACCTGATCGGCACCGGCCTCAAGCGATAGCTCGATGGTCGCGGCGAAGGTAGAAGGCTTGATCGCGGCGGTCTCGCGCACGGCGTCCTGCAACCACATGAGCATTTCGTGGGTTGTCCAGCGCACAGTGTCCACGTCTTGGAGGGTGAGCGCTGCGCGGTCGATTACGTCTTGTGCCGTGATGGTCATCGACCGCTCCGCTTATGGTGATCGGCGCGACCACGGGAGCCGCGCCGATGGGGTGTTACTGCTCGTCGGTCTTTGCCGCGTCGTCGTCTTTGTCGGTCTTGGTCTCGATGGCGGTCTTGCCCTCGTCGGTGACGTTGCCGTCCTCATCAATGACCGCAGGCGCGCTGGTGCGGCCTTCGGCGGAGGCTTTCGTCTCCATGCGCTCGCGGATTTTCGCAACGATGGTGTCGGGGTGCGCCTTGGCGTTGGGCGCGCGGCCAAACACTTCCTTGTAGGCATCGCGCGCCAGGTCCACATCGGCGGCCAGAGCCTCGAAATCGACGGTGCCAGCCTCGGTGGTCGGCCACTCGAAGCCCTCGGGCTCCTTGGTCGCGGCCTTCTTCTTGGTCGCGCTCGGCGGTGTCACGTCCTTGATGTCGGCGCGTTCCGGGTCATAGAGCCGGTAGCCGGGAATGGACAGGAGCCGTTGCTGGTGGTCGGTGTCATCGACCTCGGCCACGTGATGGCCCTGCTCGTTGGGCTTGAAGTGGTAGTCGATGCCGTCGCCCATGTCGATTTTCGAGCCGTTCGGGCGGATAAGCGTGGTCTGGATTTTCAGCGGGGGCATGGTGGAACTCCTCTAGGCGCTGGTTGGTGGTGGCGACACGCGGGGCCGGAAAAGGATGAAAAAAACCCCGCGTGCCGCCGGTCACTCGCTTCTCGCGGCGAGATCAGGTGGTGTAGTGGACAACCACGGTGAGCTTCTTGCCCGCGCCGGCCGCCACATCGGCGGAGAGCACGGCACCGAGCGCCCGGAGGTTGCCGGATCGGCCTTCGGCAAGACAGGCAAGGGTCGTGGCCTTGGCCGGGGCCGAGGTGATTGCCACGCCGTCGATGAACTCGTCACCAACGTTGCGGCTGTCGTCGTTGTCGCCATAGGTCCCGTCGATCCAGCCCACGTCCACCGAAATGGTGCCGAGCGAGGACGAGATGGCTTCCACGCCAATGACGGTGCATTCGGCGGGGATTGCGCCCAGCTCGATACCGTCCGTCGCGGTGGTATAGGCCACCGACGCGAAAGAGGCCTCGAACACGGCGGCCATGACGGTGCCGCCGATGGGGTTGAACGGGATGGGCGCCTTGCCCTTCGCCTGCGGAGATTGATGAAGCATCGCTGTGTTCCTTGTGGTCGGAAGAGTGAAGCCCCGCCGGGATCAGCCCGGCGGGGTGCGTTCCTTAGCCGTTGGGATCGGTCGCGGCGGTGTCGATGGCGACAACGCCAAAGTCCTTGCCGTTGAAGCGCGACTTCTTGAAGCCGAAGATGACACCCGAACAGATGTCGACGGAGTTGTTGAAGTCGTCCTTCTCTTCTTCCCACTGGAAGCGTTTGCCCGCCGGGGTGCCGTAGGCGATTACGCCCGCCTGACGACCAAGGGCGATGGCCCGCGCCGCATCCACGTTGGTGCCGACGCCATAGTCGTTGTAGCGGATGACGTGGTGGTGTTCGTGCAGCACCACGTCATTGATCATCCCGAGCCCGCCCTTGAAGATTTTGTTTTTCGAGCCCTCGGAGGCGGCGGCGGCTTTCTGGATTTCCAGCCAGCCGGTCGCGCCGGTGTCGGTGCGCATGTCGTAGCACTGATCGGGGGTCATCACGACCACGTAGCGCTCGGCACCCTCGACCACGACCGGCACAAGGTTCGCAAGCTGCGGGTTGCGCGCCCGCATCATCTTCGCCTTGTTCGAGAACTTCTCGATGACCGTGCGGGTCATCTTGTCGCTCGACGTGAGGTTGGCTTTGGCCGTCGCGGATCCACCGTAGATGATGTGATCTGCGTCGGGGGCCTCGAAGGCGTTGCCACCGTGACCGGCGAAGGGCGTGACCTCATCGTATTCGATGAAGTCCTCGTTGATGCCGGGGCCACCGGACAGATACATGAAGTGGATTTGATCCATGTAGGCCGCCCAATACTCGGTCTGGCGGGACTTCGCGACCATGCGCTGATCGTGGATCGTGCGCTTGCGCGACATGCGGCCACCGAGGCTGACGGGCGCACGCACCTGGTCGATGATCACTTCATCGGTGTAGTAGCGCAGGTTTTCCGACTTGCCCTTGGCGGTCTGGTCGCCGCGCACCGGCTTCTGGCGAAGCTGGACGGAGAGGTCGAACTGGATGCGCTCGCCCTGGTCCTTCTCAAGCTCGTCCTTCTGCTCGATGATATTGTTCGCACCTTTGCCGGTGAACTTCTTCTGCCAATACATGGCGAGAAGCGTCTCGGCGGCGAGTGCGGTGGAGTAGTGGCGGATCGCTTTGGGATCGCCGACAGGAATCACGGTCTGCATATAACACGTCCTCTGCTTGACCAAAATTGTTCAGCATCGGGCGCGTCCTGCACCTCTGTGCCTGCTGGTTTACCAGAACGGTTCCCCTTTTTGAAGATGGTTATTCCGGCGGCTGATCCGCGGGCTTCACCTGTGCCTCAATCCGGGGCTCCGTTTCTGTTTCCTTGATGTTGTCGTCCACCCACCCATCCCCACCGGGCAGGTATACGATCTTGTGTGAGGGCGGCGCATTGATCGACAGGATGAACCGTGACGACCGGGTGCGCTTGATCGTGAGTTCGATCGCCCCGATGTTGATCTGGTCGCCCGCGTTGACCTTCTTGATGTATCTGCCCATGCTTCCCTGCCTTCGTCGCCGCATGTCGCCCGGTCAGTAACCGCGCAACATCTGCTCCCGCTCGGACTCGGTGAGCCGGAGATACGCGGCCTCGCCGTCTGCCGCGCCCTTCTCGGCCGCGCGCTCGATCATGGCGAATTGCCCATCATCGAAGCCGCCGGGGGTCGTTTCCGAGCGCGGCATGTTGCGCAGGGTCTCGGGCGGCGTGCGAAGGTCGGTCTCGAAATCGTCGCGCTCGCCCTGATCGCGGGTCGCGGGCTCGTTCGGGGCCGGGAGGTTCTTGAGCCCGAGCTTGGGGGCCTGCACCATGAGCATCCGGTGCGCGGTTTCGAGGATTTCGGTCTGGTCGGTGTCGTAGAACGCCGGGTCGGCGTTGACCGCGCGCACGATCCGGTCGAAGGCGGCGAGCGCCGGCGACTGCTTGCCCTCGATGACCGCGTAGAGCTGCGGGAACCGCTTGGCATAGTCGATGTTGGCCTTCTGCCAGTTGTCGTTCCAATCCTTCTCGATCTTGGCCTTTTCGGCCTCGATCTGATCCAGATCGCGCTGGCGCAGGGCCTCGTGACGGGCGGCGTTCGAGCGCAGGTCCAGCGCCTCGTTCTCGGCTGCGGAGAGGGCGGCCTCGTATTCCTCGGCGGTGATCTCCCCGTCCTCGTAGTCGGCGAAGGCCTTGGCGCGGGTGTCCTTGAGTTCCGCGAGCTTGTCCTTGAGCGCATCCCCGGTCAGCACGTCTGCGGGGATTTCATAGACCTGCGGAGCCTCTTCCTTCGTGGGGGCCGGGTCTTGCTCCTGAGCTTTCGCAGCCGATTCCTGTTCGCTCTCATTCTCGGCTGTCGTGTCATCGGCGGCGTCATCCATAAGCAGGTCGTTGATCTCGTCGGGGGTCATGGTCTTGACCATTTCCCGCACGGTGTCCTCGGTCTGCATCCCGGATGGGTTCAGAATGGCGTTAGCCTGGGCGAATGCCTTGTCGTCCATAGTGGTGTTCTCCTTACATGGTCGGTTGAGGTTGGGATTGCGGCTGCTGCGGCGGGGCCAAGTGCGCGGCGATCTCGGCGCGGGCCTCCATCATCACCTGATCCGCGATGGACACGGCGGAGGGCGAGGACAGCGCGAGGTTGGCCAGTTCGAGCGCGGCCTTCTGTTTCGTCACCGCGTCGTTCTCCGCGCCGGTCATGATCCTGACCAGTTCGATGGCGGTTTTCTGGGCCTGCGCGATCTTCACGGCGGCCTCGGCCTCCATCTTGCCGATCTCCGCGTTCGCCGCGCGCTCCGCCATCTGCGCCTCCTTGTCGGCGGCGGCCATGCGGGCGGCTTCCTCGGGTGTGGGTGGCGCGTTCGGGTCCGCATCCGGGTCCTTGGCCCCGGTCATGGCGCGGATCCGCTTCACGGTTTCCTCGCGCTGCGGCGTGTCGAGCATTTCGACCATGAGATCGAGGAGGTTGATGACCATTTCCGGGGCCACGGGCGCGAGCTTCAGGAGCAATTCCATGAACTCGTCGGCCTGCGAAGCCCGGATCGTCGCGTTCCAGTCGTCCTCGCTGATGATGTAGTCGGCCTTGGTCCGGGCGATCCAGTCGTCAAGGATGCCGTCCGCGTTCTGCTCGTTGATGGTGATGAAGGTGGCGGCGCCGCGCTTGTTGGTGACGCGAAACTCTTTCTGCTCGGTCACGAATTGCTCGGTGAGCGCCAACATCTTCTCGCCGTGGACCTGCCGGGCGAAGCGCAGGTTGTCGAACACCGGCGCGGTGGCGAGGGCGCCTTGTTCCTGCCGGGCGATGATCGCCTTGCCGGAGACCGCGTTGGTCGTGCGGCCCATGGCCTCGTCGGTGATCCCGGTGATCGACTGGATCATGTTCACGCCCTCGGACATGAGCATGAGCTGTTCCTTGGCCTGCTGGCCGCCCTCCACGTATTCGAGCTTTGCGCCCGGCTTGATGCGGATGATCGCATCAGGCCGGTGCGCCTCTTCCTCGAAGGCCTCCCATCCATCGGGTTTCACCGCGTCGTCATCCACGATGATGCGCGCCGTGGAAATCAGGTGCAGCGCCTTGGTCGCACGCTTGTTGATGTCCATGTTGTTGGACTTCACGTTGCGGACAAACCCGTAGGGCATCCCGTTCGTGCTGTCGCGGTAGCACCAGATCGGGGTGAACGGATAGCGGTTGTGCCGGTAGGGGCTTTTCGAGAGCCAGAGAACGCCGTCATCGGTCATGATCATGACGTAGGTGCGCAGGATCGTCTTGCGGATGATCGAGGCACCGCCGGTCTGAAGGTCGACGTAGTGGCCGATGCTGCCCTCGTCGAAAATCTCCCCGGCGAACTGCCCGCCCTTCATGATCTTCTCTTCGGCGGGGAGCTTGAACCAGCACTCGATGAGGCGCACGCGGTCGCGGTCCTCGGAGTATCCGCCCGCGATGTAGGAGCCGAACGCGCCCTCCTGAACGAAACGCTCGCGCTCGTCCATGGCATCGTCGCCGAACCCGTCGAGCGTGCCCAAGATGCCGATGGTGAGGTTGCGCGTGGCCGAATGGCGCAGGACCCCGGCCCGGTTGCGGAACCGCGCCTTGGCAATGTCGAGGTCCACCCAGGCGGTGCGGAACTTGTAGCGCCCGTCCGAGAGGTCCATCTTCTTGGCCGCGCTGTCGAAGATCATGTTGCGCCACGATTCCGAGCCTTCGTAGATGGGCTCACCCTCGCTGTCGTCCTGCACGCCGCTTTCCATCCATCCCAGACCGGCGGTGACACACTCGGCGAAGGCCTGCGACCACTCAAACTCCGTCCGGTTCTGGTCGGCGATGTATTTGAGAAGCTGCGTCTTCGACTCGGCGGCGGCGGCACCTTCCTTGCGCCGGGGCAGGATTTTGTAATCCGTGCGACCGCGCCGCTCGGTGCCCAACAGGTAGTTGATCGAGGTCGCGGTGACGTTGAACGTGAGCGGAAGCTGCCCGCGCTCGTCCAGTGTCGCGAGGTCTTCTGGGGTCCAGTGGTGGCCGTGGTAGAACGCCTCGTCGCTGGCCATGGAAGCCCGGCCCTCGGACTGTCGGTCCAGTTCGGCGAGGTAGAGCCCGAGGAAGCGCCGATGGAGACCCTGCACCTGTGGGCTGTCGAGCTTGTTGGCCTTGATCGGCGTCGAGTGGCGCATCGCGGCTTCGGCGGGCCGGGAGAGGACGCGATCCTCGGGCAGTTCCGTCCGTCCCTGTGGCCGGTTCATGAGCGCAATCGACCGCGCGGCGTGCGGGTCCTGGTCCGTGTCATACATGATCCGTGATCTCCCGGTGCGTGATCTTGCCTGTGTCGTGGTCGCGATGGAGGACATCGGCCACGACTTCCCGGCTGTCGTCGGGGAGCGGCGGCATTTCGATGAGGATGTCCAAGTTGTCGCGGATGAGCGCGAGGACGCGGTTCTTGCGCTTGTTGTCGTGCTTGCCGAACCCGAGGGGCGTGGCGAACTCTTCGAGCATGTCCTTGATGAACACCGGATCGCCGATGGGCGGCTCTGCCCAACGGAACGCCTGATTGAGCGTGACGATGCAGGGCCGGGAATACTCGCTCTTGTAGGGCATGGACGTGGGCAGGATGACCATGCAGGGCTCGCCGTTGGTGATCATCCACGTGAACCGGGCGGTGAGATCGCCCTTGGTGACAACCCACGCGACGTGGTTGAGGTCGATGGCGAGTTTCGGGGCAGGTTGAGCGAGCCCCGGCAAGAGTTGTGTCATGCTGCTGCTCCTGATGCGCGTTTGCGCTTGCGTTTTGACGGCGGCGCGTAGCTGTAGAGGCTGGTTTCGGTCTGGGCCCATCCCATGATCGCGTCGGCACCTTCCGAGTGACCGTCGAGCTTGTTGGGTTCGCTCGACCACGCGCCTTGGGCGGTGTTCCACTTCTTGCGATACTGGTTGAGGTGGATGAGACCTTCCTTCGTGTTGGTCGCGTGCCACTTGCACTCGCTAAGGCGCTGCCGGGTCAGGTTGATGGCCGCGAGCTTGTCGTGGGTGCGCGGGACGATGTGGATGCGCCATTCGCTCGGCACGATCTCGGCCAGCATGTCCTGTGGGCTTGCGATCCGGTCGGCCTGCTGGCGCTGGTGCGCGGCGTCGTGGGGCAGGAACAGGCCCCGGATCAGGAGTTGCGTGGCGTGGAGTTCGTCCACGAAATACCGATAGGGTCGGCCCCATCCCTCGATGTAGCCCACCCACTGCATGTATCCGTCGATGTGCTGGCCGAGCCAGATCGCGGTGCCGTCCGAGTTGCCGATGTCCCACCACGTGAAGACCGGGACATGCCGCAGGATCGGAAAGTCGATGATGCGCCCGGACTGGCGTGCCGCGCCCATCTGGATCGCGAAGAACGTGCCTTCCGTGGACTTCTGCCAGCACTCATCGGGCGTGGACGGATATTCCTGCCACATCATCTCGCCGTCGCCGGCGAAATCCTCGTCGCGCACGCTCACATACCAGGCGCGCTGGCCCATGGTGATCTTCTTGCCGAGCTGGTGCTCAAGCTCATCGAAATACTGGTGGTCTTTCGGGCTGATGGACACGCCTTCGGGGTCCATCGTGTATTCGTCGGCCTCGTGCCACGGGAAGAAGTGGAAGCGGAATTGCCGATCGGTCAGGTTCGCGCGGGCTTCGGCGAGGTCTTGGGCGCGCTTGGCAAGCTCGTAGAAGTATCCTTCGGCGCCTTCGCTGGTGCTTTCGACAACCACGATGCCGCGCGCCGGGACAGAGGGGAGCGAGCCGGTCTTGACCTCGTTGGCGCGTTTGGGGAACGCGGCGGCGATCTTGCCAAGCTCGGATATGTGGAGCCGGTGGACGGTGCCGGAGCGTGTGGAGATCGCCACGCGGATCCCGCTGTTGTTGTGGGCGAACAGAAGCTCGTCCTCGGTGTCCTTTTGCAGCGGACAGGCCGCGCGCACCGCCGGGGGCAGGTTGTCGTAGGCGAATTTCACCTTGTCGCGAAAGATCGTCTGCGCCGCGGTCTCGCCGTGAGCGACGATGGCGCAGCGCTGGTCCGCGTTGAAGAGCGCGTGATCGAGCCAGAGGATCGCGATCAAGGTCGTGAAGCCGAGTTGCCGCGCCTTCAGGATGATGTTGCGGTAGTGGAGGTTGTCGAGGAACTTTGCCTGCGCCTTGTTGGGGCGGAACGGCAGGACGAAACCCGGGTCATCGGGGTCGTCGTCGTCCTTGACCATGATCTTGTAGAGCTTGCCCGAGAAGATGCGCCAGTGCCATGAGCGCAGGCACATCAACAGGTCCTCGCCCGTCTGAGGCTCGAATGAAGGGGCGACATAGACCTCTCCATTGGGCAATCGGATGGGCTTGAGGATCGTCAATTGAGGAACCTCTTGAGCGCGGCGTCGGCGTCGAGCGCGTCCAGCCGGGTTTCCTCGTCGTCATCCTCGGGTTGCTCGTAATCCTCGTCGTCGTCCTCGTCGCTGATTGCTATGATCGCGATGGTCAGGACGGCCGCCGCGATGATGGCGCGCGTGACCGGCATCCCGTTGGGCACGAAGGCTGTGAAAGGCCGCCAGGCTCCGGCCTCGGTGCGCACGCGACCGAACACGGCGGCGAGACGGTCATCCATGGTCGAGTGCGTCATGGATCCCGTGATCTCGATGGCGTGGATCGGCCCCACGCTGCTGGCCTGCTGTGGATCGGCCATGGCGCGCATGTCGGCCACGGCCTCCTTGGCGAAGCAGGTCAGGCAGAACGTGGCGTGGGCATGTGCGGTCATGGGTCGATGTCCCTATCGAGGTCGGCATACTGGTCGTCGGCTGTGGGTCCGGTGCGCACGGGTGCGGCCTGCTGCTGCGCTGCGATGGGCGCGCGGCTTCCGGTCTTGCTGATCTGGGCGAGGGCTTCGGCGAGGTCGGACATGCCGTCGCTCTTGTCGGCGTTGTAGAGCCCGAGGTGACGCATGAGCTTGTCGAGGGCGGAGAGCTTGTCGTGGAGCTTGACCTTGGTCCTGATCGCCTCGCGGGCGTCATCTCCGCGCCCGAGTGTGAACTCTTCCACGGTGATCTCGGCGACGGCGGCCATGATTTCGGCGTCCTCGCCGATGGTCGAGAAGTCGAAATACGGGAGCCCGTCATTCGCGATCCTGATGAACTGGCGGTAATTGGCGAAGGCGACGCGGGCGATTTCCATCAGCACGCGATCCTGGCTCACCTCCACGCGCTCATTGCGAGCTGCGCGCCGGGCGTTGAGGTGCTTGATGATGTGGGGCTGCTTGAGCATGGCCGAGGCCTGCGAGGCAGCATGTTTCTCCGCGTATCCTGCACGGACCGCGGCATTCTTGCCGTCGAGGTCGATTAGATATTCGTCCACGAACCGGGCTTGTTTTTCGGTCAGGTCGCCCATTTGCCCGCCGCTTACTGCTCGCGGGCATTGTGCCTGTGGAGAATTATCCAGTCAACGGACTGCGGGATCGGCCATTTGGAGGGTCTACTGGCCTGTCGGATTAGTAGGGCCGGTAATTAATCCGACGCCAGATCAGCCTTTGCGCAGGTGCGCGGCGTGTGCGTTGAGCCAGCCCGCACAGACGGTGACGCGGCCAGTGCGCCGATCCGGCATGTCATAGGCGCCGGTGTCGATGTCTCGACGCAGGCCCTTGTGGCAATGAAAGGCGGGACCTTCGCGCACGATCTCCTCCATCTGCGCCCATCGGTATGGGTCGGCCCGCTCGGGCGAGCCCTTGCGAAACGCGCAGTCGTCGCATGGCGTCGATTCCGGCCAGTCTCGAGTTTCCACGTCCTGAACGCGACCACATTCCAGGCACCGGCCCATGAGCGTGCCACTGTCGGGCAGGATCGTGGTTTTCATGTTCCGGGATCCGCAGGCACCGCATCGGCCCGCCTCGTCACCCTCGAAGTCTGGGCGCGCGCTCATGTGATCTCACCTGACTTGAACCTTTCCCACTGCTCGTCGTCCATTCGCTCGAAGACCTCGCGCATCTCGGCGATCTCAGGAAGAACATCACGCTGGTCGATCTTGGCATCACCCTTGAACCGGTCCCTGATCGTGCTGCGGTAGTCGAACAGGTCGCGCGGTGTTGGCTTCGCAAGTCGATTGACCTCAAACGGCTCCGCGTCTGGGTTGACCGCGCGCATCTCGGCGATCTGGTCGTCGGTCCAGCGGTCGGCCTTGGGTGGATCGACACGCTCATACCGGGTGCCGATGCGACCATCGCGCGGGTGGGTGAGTATCGGTCCCATGGCCCGGTATGTGCTCGCCTCACTGATGACAATGATGGTGTGCCCGACGAATATTCTGACGAGCGCCATTTCACGACCGACAGCATCATCGTCATCCCAGAAGGTGATTGCGTGCAGCCTCATGACTTAGCGATCCTCTCCTTCCACTCGTCCCACCCTTCACCGCGCTCGATGTCTTCGATGATCTGTCGCTCAACCTTAGCCATGAGGGCATGGACCAGTTGCGCCCGAACGGCGCGCTGTTTGGTGAGCTGGTGATAGAGCGTCAAATCTCGCATCTCGTTCGCGTAGAACACCGCGTCGTCCAGCGCGCGCCCGGAAATCTCGAAGGGGCGTCCTGTCTCGGGATTCACAAGGCGATGATTGAGCCTCCGCTCGGGCATTCCATCAATGCCGAACCATGTCCTGATCGTCGTGATCTTTTCATCGGTGAATGCCATGATCACTCTCCCAAGGCGTGGTGGCGCAGCGTGAACCAGAGCGGCCATGCCACGCCGGACAGGCGGCGCGTGAACAGGTCGCGGCCATGGTTGGGGCTCATACCGATGTGACGCCATGCGTCGGCGCGGTTTGTCTCGCCCAGACGGAAGGTCAGGGTGTCGACCAAGACCGCGAGGTCGTCGCCAGTGGGCGGCATATCCTCGACGGTATAGGCCATGAGGCGTTGCAAGGTCTCGGCGGTCTCGGCGGGCGCTTCGTCCATCTCCAAGATGGCCGCGCGTATCCGCAGGCGTTCGGGGCGGCGATCCACGGGGCGCAGGCTCATGTGGATGCGCTGGTATTCGAGAGCCATGGTCAGGTAGGCAAGTTTGTCGTCCAAGGGGGTCTCCTGTGCGTGATGGTCCGGGAAAACTCTTATAGGGAAATGTCCCTTAAATCAGCGGTTCTCCGGCGTGCAAACAGGCCGGGAGGTGATCCCCGGCCTGTTTGAGTTACGTTGTGCGGTGTTTCACCCTTCTTCCTCATCCACCTCGGCGTCGAAGTTGATCTTCGCCGTGGTCATGCAGGCATCGAAATCCACGTCGATCCAGCGGGCAAGGTGCATGAGTTGCGTGATTGCATCCGCGATCTGATCCTCGAGTTCATCGACGCCGGTCATCCTCTCCATGAGGTCGCAGAGAAACTGCCCCTCGGCGGCACGGTGCTGGTTGGTGCGCGGCATGGGATCGGTTTCGATGCGATGCTGCACGATGTCGTCACCAAGCCGATGCAGCGTCATTGCCAGTTCGACCATGGCAGGATGGGTTTCCGGCTCGAAACGTTGCTTCGTTTCCGGCGGCGCGGTGCCGAAATCGACGCCGATGAAAACCGAGTCGCTTGGTCTGGTCGCCATCAGTTGATCCTTTCGCAGAGCGCGTCGATGTCCTCGACGGTTAGGGGCGTGAGTATGCCGCCGTTGGTGGAGATGTCACCGGGCTCCCACTGGTCGCCTTCCTCCACCATGTCACGCTGCATGTAGCGAAGCGCGGCAAGGATCGTGGCAAGTTCGCGCAGATCTACGTCGATGGTGCGATTATCGCCCATGATCAGACCCCCGCGCGGTAGATCGCCAGAGCCTCGGGCTCGGGCAGATCGTTGAGGATGGTGGCGTCGGGGTGGCGCTGTCGGCACGTGCTGATGTGGCTGGGCTGAAGCTGCTGACCCTTCGCGGGTGTGATGAAGTAGACGCTTGTGTCACCGGGCATGGTGAACAGGACCTTGCGCTTGAGGTTGGAGCGCAGATCGCGGGTCAGGAGATAGTCATCCAAGAGCGCGCCGCAATGGAGTTCCAAATCGGCGGGCACGGGGTCGAAGCCCTCGCCGAGTTCGACGGCGGGCAGGTTGGCCTTGCACCATGCGTCCGCGCGAGCGTGTGCATCGCGGTTCTGATGGATGCTCGGGTTCGCGGACGGGTAGAAGTAATCCGAGCCGCCGGTGCCGGTGTTGCCCACGTTGCCGATCTTGCGACCGTCGATGTAGAGCGCCGCGTCGTAGCAGTTGGTTTCCTGCGAGGCGAAGGACGAATACTTGATGTTCTTCAGTTCGATTTTCATTGGATTTTACTCCTCTTCGTAGGCTTCGGCTGCGCCGGGCATGTCGATGGCGCCGAACGTGGCTTCAGCGTGCTGCGGGCAGTTGTGATGGGACGGGGTGTAGCGGTCGTCCGCGTTGGGCACGGGCGCGGTCTGGTTCAGGCACCATGCGTAGACCGCGCCGCCTTGGGCGTGCGCGATCAGTTCGGACCAGTAGCGGCAGGTCTCGCAGGTCACTGTGCGACCTCCGTGAAGAGCGTGAAACCCTCGTCATCCTTGAGCGAATGCGTGGCCTGCGGCCATTCGCGATGGAGCCGGGCGAGTTCGCGCAGGCCCTCGTTGATGGCGGAGCGAAAGCAGCGGCCTTCGACGGTGCGCGCGGCGATGGTCTCGCCAGTCTGGTCGGTGGTGTTGAGTTCGAGGGTGATCATCTTGGTGCCTCCTGTGGCGTTCGGCCTGCGCGTCATGCGCCGCCTTGCCTCTCTTATAGTGCGGGTATGGCGCACTATGCAATAGAGAATTATCTACTGGCTGACACTTCTGGCGCGCGCAGTTCTGCGATGACCCGCTCGACCGCCGGAACGAAATCCGCGCGGCGGCGAATTACCAGGCGCGCCGATGATCTGGCCCGCGTCCTGATGTCGGTCACGCTGATGACGAGCGAAAAACCGTAGTCGGCGCGCTCCACGTCCACGATGAAACCGTGCGCGGATGACGACCTCGCGAACCCGATCAGCTCGTCACCAGTGGAAACCTGAGACGCCAGAGCCGACGACAGGACCCCGGCGAGGAATTGCCGCCTATCCATGGTCTGGCTCCACCTCATCGAACTTCCCGGCCTCGTTCCCGGCGCTGTCCCATCCGGGCCGGGTCTTGCGGCTGAACAGGTCGAGACGGAACGCCTGCGGGTGCGCCAGGCGCTCGGCGTTTCGGTATGCTTCCTCGGGCTTCTCGCTGTGCCGGCCGCGCGGGGCCATGATCGTGCTGCGGATCGACTTGTCGCGGAAACGTGGATCCCCGATCTTGCCGATGAAATACGGCTCGCCGGTCTCCCGCATGACGTGGCCGGTGCCGATGGCAGGCCGGATCGGCTCGCTCTTGGTCGTCTTGAGCCACCAGCCCATTGTGACCGGCTTGATGCGCCATGCCTCCCAGATTTCGTTGACGCGGTGCGCGAACGCCGGGGTGATCCAGAGCCAAACGATACCCTCGCCGGTGAGCATGTCGCCGACACGGATCGCCGCGATCTCATCGAAGGTCATGGTCTGGTATTTCGAACCCGCGCTCCGCTCGCCGGGCTGGCCCCAATGATCGAACGCCCATGGCGGATCGGCCATGATGAGCCCGTATTTCATGAGCGGGATCTGCGAGAGGTCACGATAGGCGGTCATGACACCTCATCCTGTCTGCGCACCAGCTCGTGCCGCATCCACCCGACCAGGTTGTCGATCTGGATCGCCATGGTCTTGGCCGTGCCACCGTGCCTGCGCAGTGTGGCGACGTGGCGCCCGTAGTGGCCCCGGCAATTGCTGATCTCGGCATTGGACGTGCAGGCGCGCAGCGCAGCCTTGATCGTGGCCACGGTGACACCGCGCCCGTTGCCACGATCGGGGCACTTCGGGCACGTGTCGGGATAGACACCGCCGCAGACCTCGCAGATGAACAGGTTCTCACCCATGGCGCGCCCGTTCTGCGGCCATGAGCCGCCCAATCTCCATTTCGTGATACTCGGCGGCGCTGATGGTCGAGAGCCACCCGCCCTTCTGACCGCTCCTGCCCCTTTTGCGCGCCGGGAGACCGAGAGCGCGGCGGCGGCATGTAACCGTGTGCGCTCGCCTATATCCGCAGAAAGTGGCCATGTCCTGCGTCGAGACACCGGCGAGCCACATGCGCGTGAACGTCTGATCATCGACGCGCTTGGTCGACTCCCTGTTCCCGGTGCGCGGCGAGAGCCCGAGTGCTTTTGCCTTCCAACTCAGACCGGCGCGCGTGACGCCAAGCGCGGCTGCGATCCGCTCGGTCGGTATGTCGAGGCGCGACCACAGGGGGCGCAGGTCGTCGGCTGTGATGTTCATGAGAGGTGTTTGCTTCGGCATGTCGCTTCTTCCGCTCGTTTCGATGCTGGCGAGGCCATCCGGTTAGAAAGGGAGACCGGCGCTGCTCGCCGCGGATGTTTGGGCCCCAATGATACCCGGCACCGTCCGCTGACCACGTGCTTGCCCTGCACGCTCGGGAACTCAGGCCGTCACGGGGGCGGCTTCTCTGCAATCGACGCGGCCACACGAGCCAGCGCGTCGGCTGTTGGTTGATAGGTTGCCGCGAAGCGCCCGTTCAGCCGGGCGGCGAGTCCGCGATAGAGGGCGATACGTCCCGGCAGCGACTCCACGGGAAATGTTTCGGACCATGCCTTGAGCTTGAGCGTGACCCGTTTTCGGTCGCCGGAGAGGAACGCGCGGGCTCTGGGCGGGGTCTGGGTCATCCTTGACCCTTCCCGAGCGACTCGATGGTTTCGGCGATGTCGTCAGGAGTTCTTCGCCCGGAAGCGGATGTTTCGGCGTCTTCGCCCGTTTCCGTAGCCGTAGCCTTAGCCTTTGTCTTAGCCTTAGCCTTAGTCTTTTCTATAGTCTTTGTATTAGTCTTATTCTTTTCCGTTGTATCGGTAGGGCTATGGATAGGGCTATGGATAGGGCTATCCAATAGGGGTATCGGTATCTCTATTTGCAGGACCTCGGCGATCCGTTCGGCGGTCTCTTCGTCGGCGGCGAGGCGCCCGATCATGCGCTCGATGCGCATGGTCCTGACCAGGTTGACGGCCGCATTGTCGAAACCGGAGACGGCTTCCAGGATTTTCTCGGCCTCGGCGTGGTTGCTGCGAAGGTCCGACCGGCGCAGGCGACGAGCTTTCTCTGCCCAATCTTCGCGGCGCTCGAACATCGCGAAGACCAGATCGCAGGCCGCCGCATCGCGAACAGGCGAGGACGGCAGGTTCTGGATGACCCACAATGGTCCCTGAAGGTGCTTCCGGCTAGACAGCGTATTGAACCTGTAAAAGCCGGTGATCTGCACAAGACCCTCATCGGGGTCGTAGCGAATGAGCCCGACACTGGCCAATTCCTCGTAGGCGGCGCGCACGTTCTCGGTCGGCATCCTCAGGTCGATGGCCGACATATCCGGCGTGAGGACGAAGACTCCGGCGCTGCTGCCGTGGTTTGATGTGTGCAAATAAAGGTAGGTGAGCCGCGCCGCGTCCGATGTGAGACGCCTAAACCGCTGACTGCGCCAGATGTTCGACGCGACAATCCCGAAGTTTCGCATTGCCTACTGCCCCTTTTTTTGGACGAGGACCCGCGCCGGTAGACCTATGGCGCAGGCCCTCGCCGACCGGGCGGTGACAGCACCCGGTTTCTCCGTGAGTGATTGCGAAAAACAGGTTGTTTCCTGTCTCGCGGCTAATCGTCAGGCCCACCCGAGGCCACATGGGCCTAGTGCCACGGCGGGACGCGCGATCATTTCTTGTCGTCTGGTGCTTGATCCGGCTCGGCCACGTGGGCTTCAAAGACGCTCAGCTTGTCGTGGTATTCCATCACACGGCGTCGAATGGATCGCATGTTGTCCACGATGCGCGCATTTCCAAAGGCTTGGCGGCCAATGGTGCCTGGGGATTTCCCCTCACGTGCTGCGATACGCAAAACGCGACTGATCAGATGGTCGATCCGATCAACGTCCGAGTGTTCCGGTTCATTGTCCATGAAACCGGGTATTAGATTATAAGCAATCATCGCGCAAGATTGATTATTAGCAATTCGCCAATTGGCGATCAGGAGACTACTGTGAACAGCATGAGATCGTTTCGCGAATCCTTCATCCGCCGCCTGGACGAAACAGGCGCAACCGTCGCGGAAGTGGCTGACACTATTGGAGTGTCACGCCACCAGCTCTACAAACTCACGCATAGGAAAGTCGAAAGCACCAACGCAGACGACGCCGTGAAGATCGCAGCCTATTTCGGCATGTCGGTCGAAGAGTTCATGTCGGATGAACGCGCGTCCCTCTCGGATTTTGCACTACTTTTCGCGAAACTCACTCCCGAAGAGCAGGCAATGGTGGTGGCGCAGCTAAGAGGGCTCGTCGGCATGCGGGGTCCGTCTGCCTAACCACATCTGAAAGCCATTTCACCAAAGCCTCGCGCTGATCTGCGGTCAGCGCGCGCTCTAACCGATTGATTTCGGCCATTGCCCCGTCTCTTCCCAACTCTCAATCCCCTCTGAACAAGTCATTAAACGTGACCTAGGGTTGCATTGACCTTGAGGAATGTCATCGCTGTTCCGATTGCGAATTGGCAATAAACTGTTTCCCGTGGGGTTGACAGTTGCCAATTAGCAATTGTATCAGGGAGCGTGACGCGACGAAACCGCGTGTCATAGGGTCCCTGTTCGATCCTGCCTCAACCACTCGCTCGGTGACGACCTCCATGCGTCACCGAGCATTTTGACAAAGAGATACCGATGGCGCTGGAAATCCCCACGCCGGTCGGCGCGAACGTGATGTTTCGCGCCGAGCCGATGGATCATTACCAGGCGGGCCGGGTTATCGCCCGCTCCCGCGTCCGTGGTCGCGATCACTTCGACGTGGTGGGGCCGGATGGCGTCATCCATCACGATATCACCGACACCATGACCGCGACCGCCGCATGATGGAAACGCGGGTCTTCGTTGTCACCGATCCGGGCGAGCATTGCCGCGCCTGCCGTGGTCGCGGGGAAATCCGTGACGCCTACTATCGTGTGTCCATGACCTGCGACTTCTGCGGTGGCAGCGGCTCGCAATCGCTCGTCCTCGTCAGCGACGACAATACGCCCATCCATCCCGACGACACGCTCACCGCCGACCAGCGCCGCGACATAGACCGCGCGAGGTGGGACGATGAATAGACCCACGCCCCTGCACGACCAGCTTGATTGGCATCGCCGCACCCTCGCTGGCGAGCGCGTGCCCCGTGTCGAGGACGAGCCCGAATGTGGCTGGTTCAGCCGCCAGTTCGTGAAGAACGGGCCGCGCGTGCCCGTGCGCATCTATCTCGAACAGGTGATCGACCCCGAGACCGGCGAACTGGATGAGCCAGAGGTTCTGCGCTGCGAGGTTCTGGGCCAAGCCGCCGATCCGGTCGCGATCTGGCCGTTCTGCCGCGCGATCTCCGAGGCCGATTTTCACGACCTCACCGACAAGCACATTCGCGACGACCTGATGATGCGCGCCACCCACGCGCCCATCGACCTCACCGAAAACCCGACCAGACCCCCAAAAGGAGTATGACCTTGAGCGCTGCACCCACCCCCGGCAACATCGCCGCCGCCCCCGACCCGGCCCCGGCTGGCCATAACAATCCTCCGCCCTACGATCCCGAGGTCATCGCCTCGTTCAACCGCATCATTGACGAGTGGTCGGACGCGGGCGGCCAGTGGCTCGATCTGGGCGAGATCACGACCGAAGCGCAATCCAACCACCTGACCGACTTTATCTCCGGCGGGCGCAAGATCGCCAAGCAGGTGGAGGACGCGCGCAAGGCCGCGAAGGAACCCCACGACACCGCCGCCAAGGCCGTGCAGGCCGCGTTCGCACACCCGGAGGAGACCATCGACCGGCTGATCAAAGCCGCGCTCGCGCTACAGGCTCCGTTTCTGGCGAAGGAACAGCGCCGCAAGGAAGAAGAGCAACGCCGCGCCCGCGAGGAAGCCCGCCGCCGCGAGGAAGAGGCCGCTGCCGCACGCGCCGCCGCCGAAGCGCGCAACGACACCGCCGGGATCGTCGCCGCCGAGCAGGCCCAGAAGGAAGCCGAGAAGGCGGCAAAGGTCGCGAGCCGCGAGGTCAAGGCGCAGGGGAAATCCGCGTCCGGTGGCGGGCGCACAACCTCGCTCGTCACGGTGCGCCGCGCCGAGATCGTCTCCATCAACGCGCTCTTTATGCACTACCGCGACCGCCCCGAGGTCAGCGATCTTCTCACGCGCCTCGCCACCGCTGACGTGCGCGACAAGGACGTGGATGAAACCAAAATCCCGGGCATCCGCGTCATCGAAGAGAAGGTCGCCCGATGATCCGCCGCCTCTTCACGTGGTGGGAGCTGCGCCGGCCTCTCACCACCCGAGAAAAGGTGGAGGCGCTGTCGTCCGAAATCGACCGCCTCACCCGGCGCATACGGTCCGTGGAGCACGCGGTCTACGCGGACGAACGAGCCGCCGAGACCGCGCTCGCCCCTCTCTTCAAGGGCGATCTTGCGATGACGCCCGAGCGGATCGCCGACGCACTCGAAGCATTTCGCAGGCAACAGAAGGAGCCAAAAACGTGAACGCGAAGTCTCTCGACACCCTCAAGTCCCAATCACTCCGCGCTGTCGGAAACGTGCGGGAACTGCTGGTCAATGAAACCGCCAAGGAGCAACTGGCCACCATCGTCAGGGACCGGCTCGGCGCAGATCGCATGTTCGAGCTGGCGATCAACGCGATGCGCCGCACGCCCAAACTGCAAGACTGCGACCCCATGAGCTTCTTCAACGGGCTCATTCAGGTTTCGACACTCGGGCTCGAACCCAACACGCCGCTCGGCCATGCCTACCTGATCCCCTACGGCAAGGAATGCACGCTCGTCATCGGCTACAAGGGCTTCCTCGACCTCGCGCGCAAACACCCGAGCGTGGTGAGCGTCCACGCCGATGTCGTCTACGACGACGACGAGGAATGGTCCTACTGCTACGGGACCGACATGCACCTTCGCCACCGGCCCGGCCCCCGCGAAGGCAAGAAGACCCACGCCTACTGCTACGTGAAGCTCAAGGACGGTGAGGGCTTCGTGGTCCTGCCCGCCGCGCAGATCATCAAGACCCGCGACGGCTCGCAAGGCTGGCAGACCGCCGTGCGCTACAACAAGACCGCCAAGAGCCCGTGGACGACACACGAGGACGCGATGTTCGCCAAAACCGCCGTGCGCGCCATGGCGAACAAGGGCGAGATGCCCATGTCCAACGAGTTCCGTCTCGCGCTGCAATCGGACGACTCGCCCATGACCACGGCGATGCCGGGACAGAAGCGCGACGAGTTCGACCCGTTCACGCGGATCCCCGACGACGATGACGGCGATTTCATCGAAGGCGAGGCTCAGGAAGTCGAAGAGGACAAACCCGAGCCGAAGAAGCCTACGGCCACGGCGAGACCCAAGGCCGAGCCCAAGCCCAAAGCTGACCCCAAGCCGGAGCCCGAACCCGAAAAGGACCCGGAGCCGGAACAGGGTGACATGCTTGCACGGCAGGATGCGGAGAATGCCGCCGCCGCGCAGGCTCGGGCGGCGAGCGACTACGACAACATCGTCGCCAACTGCATGGACGCGCAGAGCCAGGACGACCTCGACCACATCGCCGCGAGCTTCGCCAAGGAAATCGACCAGATCAAGGCCGCCGACGCGGACATGCACGCGCGGCTCATGAGCGAGTTCACCGAGTTCGCCAAACAGTTCGAAGGAGACGATCAATGAAGCGCACTGACGACGAGAACGATTTCGCCGAAGTCGGCGTCATGAGTTCCTGCACCGATGGCGAGGCCATGTCTGCACGGGAGCCGGATAGCGGGCTCTACTGCGTGATCGTGGAATGGAAGCTCCACGGCCCCACGATCCTCGAGCTTGAGCGCGACCAGATGGACGATCATTCCACGCGGATGATCATGAACCGGTTCTCGGGCATGGCTCATGTCGTGCGTGTCTGCCGGGCGCGTCTCGTATTCGACCACGGCAATGAGGCCATGTTCGACGCCCTTTCCGCGAAAGCGCGCGCGCCGTTCTGATGGCCCGTCTCAACCCCGCAGAAATGAAGCGTCGGAAGGCGCGTGAGGGCAAACTCAAAGCTCTCCACGACTTCCGGCGGTTCAAGATCGGCACCGTCGCCGATGGAAACTCGCGCGTCCTCGCGGCGAAAGACGCGACCGGGACCTTGCACCCGAAGACCGTTCGGACGTGGGCTCCCGGCGAGACCGAAACCATCCTCAAGGATGGGCGCAACAGTTCCAAGATCGGCGGCGCCGTTCTGCGGGGTGAGATCAAGGGCGCGAAAATCCTGACCTTCGCGCTCGAAGAACGCGCGACCTGCCCCCGTGCCTGCGCTCATTGGCGCACCTGCTACGGGAATAACCTGCACCTGACCCGGCGTTGGTCGCCGAACTTCGCGATGTTCGGGCAGATCACGCGCGAGATCGAGGCGGCCTGCGCCACCTATGATCACGTTCTCATCCGGCTCCACGTCCTCGGCGACTTCTACAGTTTCGACTACCTGCGGTTCTGGGTGGACCTGCTGGACAAGCACGAAAACCTCTGGGTGTTCGGCTTCACCGCCCACAAGCCCGACACCGAGATCGGTCGCGGAATCGTCCGTGTCCGCGAAGCGCTCGGGCGCCGGTTCTCGATCAGACATTCCGGCGTCAGCGGCGAGTGGGGCACCGTGACCATCCCCTTTCCGACCGACGCCAAGCGCATCGGCGACATCATCGTCTGCCCGGAACAGCGCGCCGGAAACGGCGACGATCCCGACGAGACCAAACATTGCGGAAGCTGCGCCCTGTGTTGGCGCACGTCCGCGCCCATCGGCTTCATTCAGCACTGAGGAGACCAAGCATGAACGAAGATCACACCGCGACCAGCTACCGCGTGACCGCCGACGAGCTGCGCCAGTTCATCGAGCGTTTCGAGCGCCTCGAAATGGAGAAGAACGACATCGCCGAGCAACAGAAGGAGGTCATGGCCGAGGCCAAGGCGCGCGGTTACGACACCAAGGTCATGCGCAAGATCATCGCCCTGCGCAAGCGCAGCAGCGACGACATCGCCGAGGAAGAGGCGATCCTCGAAATGTATCGCGAAGCTCTGGGTATGTGATCATGGCGAGGATCACACTTACCAGGTCAAGTCTGACCCGCCCCCTCGCGCTTCTGAACAACGTGATCGACCGGCGCCTCACGATCCCGGTCCTCGGCATGGTCAAGGTCAGCCCCTTCGGCAAGAACCAGGTCGCTCTGGAAGGAACGGACCTCGAACGGCAGATCATCTGCCGGGTGGATGTCGAACGCGACGGGGATGTGCCGCCGTTCCTGATCCCGCTCAAGCTCCTGAAAGGGGCTCATTCCGGCGCGGGCGAAATCATCAGCATCGAGATCGACAGCAACCTCGAGGTTCTGAAGATCACCGCCGACGCCATGACTTTGACCGTGCGTTCGCACATGCCTGTCGATGACTTCCCGATCGTCAATCCGTCGATCGACATGGACGGATGGCGCTTGCTCGCCGCCGGGGTGACGCTCGCCCCGTCCGAGTGGAAGCGCATCATCACCAAGTCCCTGTTCTGCGCGAGCCAAGAGCCGAACCGATACTACCTGCACGGGCTGCACATCACGACCAAGCCCGATGCCACGACCGTGCGCGTGGTCGCGACCGACGGTCATCGCATGGCGATCATGGACACCGAGACCACGCCGAACGGCTCATTCGGGGACGAGAGCATCATCGTGCCGACGCCCACCGTCGAAACGCTCAAGCTCGCGCTCGGGCGCGGTGACGGAAACGAGCCCGTCGAGGCCCGGTTTGGGAAGTTTCATGCGGAGTTCGTGATCGGCAACACGACCCTGCGCACCAAGCTCATAGACGGGACATACCCGAACTACATGCGTGTGGTCCCGGACAAGGCGCCCGAAGCCGGGTGCGCCGGGCACATCACGCTCAACCGTCTTGGCTTCGGGCGATTCCACAAGATCGCGACCGCGCTAATTTCCGAGCGGACTGTGGTCTGCCGGTTCGATATCGAAACCGCACGGATGACGGTGAAGGGTCTGGGAGCGGAGGACGAGATTTCAGCGCCGGTGCAGGCGCGGTGCGAGGACGGGTTCAAGGTCAACAAGAGCATCGGCTTCAATCTCCGCTACATCAAGGACCTCATCGACGCGGAGCCGACCGTCACCATGACCGGTGACAGCGCGGAAAGCCCCATGATCGCGCGCGGCGAGGACCCGCTCGCGATGTGGATCCAGATGCCGATGCGCGTGTGAGGCCCGACCATGCCCTACACCAAGGACGGCATCGGATACCGGCACACCGACACCAGCGAGGCGGCGGCGCAATCGGCGAAGACCTCAGCCGAGACGTTGCGCGCCCGTGTCCTCGATGTGCTGGCCGCGAGCGCGATCCCGCGCAGCGCCGAGGGCATCGCCCGGAGCATGGGCGAACACCCCGCGAGCGTGAAGCCGCGGATTTCAGAACTGCGCAACGCCGGAAAGGTCCGGGACAGCAAGAAACGCGGGCGCACCGATATGGGGCGGTCCTGCATCCTCTGGGAACTCACGGAAGGCACAAATGCCCAAGACAATTGAAATGATACGCCGCGAAGGCGAGACCCTGGCCGATGCGCTCCTGCGCACGCTCCGGGACGCGGAACCCGGCGACTGCGTGGTCTACATGCGCGCGCCCGCCGGCCACGTTGGCCGGCCGCAAATCTTCAAGGACGCATGGCGGTTCATGGAGCGCGGATACTGCCTGCTCGCGCAACGTGCGACCGCGCCCGTGTCCAGCGAGAGTGGGCGCGAGTTTGAACACCTCGCGATCCGCATGAAGCGGTGGGGCATCCCCCGATGAACGACCGCCGGTCCATATCTCCGCTTCAAATGCGCGGGCTCCTGCACCGGCAAAAGAACATCTGTCCGATCTGCGGTCAGGTGATCAACCTGGCGCGCGGCGACAAGGTTCATGTCGACCACGTGATCCCGCTCGCGCTCGGTGGCGCGGACACGTGGGACAACATGACCGCGACCCATGATCACTGTCACGTCGAGGTGAAGACCCCGCTGGACCGCAAAGACATCGCCCGAGCCAAGCGCCTCGCCAAGAAGATGGCTGAACACGCCGAGCGCATGGCCGCCAAGGGCCAGCCGATCACGGAGGCAAAGCCCCGGCGCAAGATCGCGAGCCGTGCCCTTCCGGGCGGGCGTGGCGACACCCTCAAGAAGAAGCTGACCGGCCAGACCGAACGGAGGGGGCCATGAAGAAGGAATTACCCCAACCGAGAGGGGACCGGTCGAAGCTGACCCCGGAAGAACGCGACAGGCTGGAAAACGAAATCATCCCGAACGCGCGCGCGTGGCTCGCCGACAAACACAATCCGCCCCTGTCCAGCAAGTGGGAAAGCGCGGTTCGCACGCTCCGGTATTGGGGAGAAGAGATTTGATCGAGAAGGCATCCGAACTCACGGACTTGGCGTCTACCTGGCTCGCGGCAACCTATCCCGAGAGCATCATCGTCAGGGAATTGTCCGTCGCTGATTGGGGCGGCGCGCGCATCGACATTGCTGCGATCACTGCGCAGGAGATCGTGGGCGTCGAGGTCAAAGGCGCAGGCGACAGCCCGTCCCGGCTCGAACTCCAAGGTTTCGTCTATGGGCGTGTCGCCCGTCGCATGTGGGTTCTTCCCTGCGAACAACTGCGTGAGCGCTGCTTTGACCAGCGCCCGAGAGGATGGGGCCGCCTCGAAGTCTTTGATGGCGCGGTGCGCCCCATGAACACGGCAAGGAAGCTCGGCCCCGAGGTGAAAACGCAGAATGGGTCCAAGCGAAATTGCGTTCGAGACGACAGCCGCTATGAGCCAGACGAAGCGGGTGCGATCCCGTTGCTCTGCCCGTTCAGCATGTGCGGCACGCTCTGGCGCGATGAACTCTACGAGGTCGCGCGGCGCAACAACGTTCAGACGACCGGAAAAGCCCTGGTTCATGCGCTGACCGAGGCCATCGTGAACCAGATGCCCGCGCCGATGATCCACGCCGAAATGATCAGGGAGCTTCGATCCCGCGTTTGGCGCAAGGAGGTTCTGGACACGCGCACCGGTCAATCGCCGGGCCCACGAGGACAGGGGGCGCTTCTGTGATCGAGATCACCCGCCTCGAAGCCGCGACCCGCGCGGTCGCCGAACTGATGCTGGTGGACCCGACCTATGCGCCGGTGTTCCGCACGCTCGACGCCGCGCTTCAGACACACCGCAAGGCCATCGCCACGGACGACCCCATCGAGCGGGCGCGTGAGCTGGCGAAGATGCACGAGTGAGAGACCAGATGACCAATCAGACGTTCAGCCGGGAACAGAAGCTCGCCGCCATCGAGCGGGAAATCATAATGCGCAGGCGGGTCTATCCGAGACGGGTTCAGGATGGGCGCATGACGCAGGCGGAAGCTGATCGCGAATTGGCGATCATGAAAGACATCGCCCGGGATTGCGCCGCTCAAGGCGATCTTTTCGAGAAAGGCAATGGAGGCCAATGATGACCAATGAAATCGCTTGGGGGCCGTGGGTCCTGCACGATCACAAGGGGATTCCGTCCGCGCTCAAGGCCGGGGTGATCGTTGAATTGCAGATCGTTCACATCACCGGCCCGATCAGGGTTGTCGCGAAATGGCCCGGAGCCAGCGAAATCGCGAGGATCGCTTTCTCCGGCGGTCAACTCCCTGCAATCGGCAAGGTGATCCGCTGGCGGATCCAGAAACCGAGGTCCAAGGCGCTGAACGATCTGATCGCGCTCGCGGCGAACCCGTCCTCCATGCAGATCTCCGGGCCGGTTGAGCCGACACGCGCGCCGGATGGGGCGAAGGCATGACGCAAGCCTACCCCCTGCAATGGCCGGATGGGTGGCCACGCACGAACCCGCTGTATCGCGACAACGGACACAAGTTTCAGCGCGGCGACTGGAAGGGCGGCTACAAGGCCACGACGATCAACGACACGCGCATCGCGCTCGCCAAGGAGCTTGAAATGCTCGGCGCGCGCAACGTGGTTCTATCCACGAATGTGGAGATTCGCCTCGACGGCGAGCCCTATTCCGGTCGCCGTGCGCCCGATGATCCGGGAATCGCCGTGTATTTCACCCTCGACGGTGAGGCCATGGTCATGGCGCAGGACGCTTACCAGCGCGTGCCCGACAACATCAGGTCCCTGACGCTCGCGATCTCGGGGATGCGCCAGATGCAGCGCCACGGCGGCGGCACGATGCTGAAGCGCGCGTTCGCCGGGTTCACCGCGCTCCCGCCGCCCGGAGACATGAGCCCGATCGTCACAACCCCGCCGCGCATGTGGTGGGAGGTTCTGGGCGTTGCGCAGGATTGCCCGCTGGCCGTCGCCGAAGCCGCCTGGAAGGCGCTCGCGCGGATCACACCCGAAAACGACCGATACGACATCAACGCCGCCATCGAGGCGGCACGGAACGCCAAGAGGAGCAACGCATGAAACTGACCCTAACCCTCCTGACCGCACTCGCCCTCGCCGCACCGGCCAGCGCGGGCGAACTAATCAAGGTCGCGGACAAGATCGAGGAAACGGCTATCGAATACGAGCTGATCGCCAAGGTCTCGATCCCACAGGCGTCCAAGCGCGACGTGACCCACTACTACACCCGGACATTCAACGCCTTCCCTGACGGGCAGATGAACCGCGCCCAGTGCGAACTATGGAAGCTGCGGCTTCTTATCATCCACGGAGAGTTTGGCGATCCCGTCACGGGCGACTGCCACCCTGTCCCCCTGCCGCCGGGGGCTATGTGATGGTGGAGAGATTTTCAAACCTCCACCAAGGGCAGGAACTCGACGCGGTGTTCGGCCCGGAAAACGAGATCGGGGAGTATTCCTTCGGCAAAGTGGGCCGCAACGGGGTAACGCGCATCGTGGTCAAGCAACTGGCCGGGCCGATGGGCTTCTACGATGTGGCGGTCATCGTGCGCGAGGACACCGACGAACCGGACGAGATCATCCCCCTGCACATGGCCGAATTTATCCGGCTCAAGAAAGGTCCGAACCATGGCTGAAGTGAACCCGAACGATCTGGACCAGCTCGCGGCGATGGATAGCGAAACCTTCGTGGGGTCAGCCGCGACCATTCGAGGTCACGCGCGTGAGCTTATTGCCGCCCGAGCCATGATCGAGGCCGCAGATGGGTTCTATGAGGCCTGCATGTCCGCTTGGGCGGCCGGCGAGCCCAAGCACAAGGTCGAGAAGATGGTCAAGGCAGCGGGCGTTTTCGAAATCGCCCGAGACGCCTACCGCAAGACAAAGATGGGCAAAGAGTGATGGGCGCATATTCCTACCTCGAAACCGACGAGTTCACCGGCGGGATCGTCTTCGCAAAGTCCAACATAGAGGCCCGCCGGATCGGCGCGAACCTCCTGAACATGGACGACATCGGCGGCATGGAAGTGAAGCGCCGCAAAGACCTCGATCGCTTTGAAGAGACCGGCGTTCCCGCGTGGCTGCTGGTCTCTGAAGGTTGGCGATTTGAATGCCTCGGCTGCGGAATGCAGATCAACGAGGATGAGATGGAGGACGCGGGGCTTCCCGTGACCGGCATCGTCGGCGTCGAGCATGGACACATCTACTGTTGCCACGTCTGCCGGATGCAACGCATGGCGGAATACGCAGCCTGCAAAGCGTTCGGTGAGGCGTTTCTGGACATGCTCAAAGGCGTGGTCACAGCGCGGTTCCCCGACATCGAGCCCTGCTTTGGCGAGTATCGGCACCACGTCTATGTGCCGACTTGGTGCAGCCCCTACGTTGTCCAGCAGGCCAAGGTTCATTTCAGCTTCCCGGGCATGAAGATCGGCCCCGCTTCGCTGGTCTACCAGCACCAGGCCAACGCGCACGGATCCCGCATTACCGGCCCGGTGAAGCCTGAATTTTACTGCTGCAACGGAGATCGCGAAGCGTTCGAAGCGCTCGCAGGAAGGAGTGACCAATGACCGAGACGAAAGCACTTACAGCCCACGAGACTATGGCAGACACGGAAGCCCGCCACGGCAACCGGGACGCCCTTGAGGCGATGACCCGCGAACGCGACATAGCCCGCGCCCGCCTCGCTGCGGTGGTGGAGCAGGCGGCGAACCTCAAGACATACGAGAACCGCAGAAACGCGGCTCTTAGCTATCGGCATGACCTTGGACTGCTACCCCCGTCAGATCAAGAGGAGCTTATAAGCACCGCAGGATGGTGGTTTGAGGCGTGGTCGCACCAAATCCGCGCCCTCGCCGACCAATCCGACCGGGACGCGCTCGCCGAGCACGACAGGCGCATCCTCGCACCGTGGATCGACTTTGTGACCGAACTCGCCGAGTGGAAATTCGACGTGATCAGCGGTCGCGCACCGGACCCGCAAGACAGCCTGGACGATGTGACGCCCTACGATGTGGTCGAGGCGTTTCAGGACGACGCGCGGGCGTTGCTCGCCACCATCCGCGCACAGGGAGGCGAGACGTGAGCAACTACCGCGATATTCAGGACATGCCGTCTGGTGTCCACGAGGCACTTTGGCAGATGTTCAAGGACGGACCGATCTGGGACGGGAACCTTGTCTGCAAAACCTCCCGAAAGTGGCTCAGGGAAAACGGCTATGCCGATCAAAGTTCGGGCCACAACTTTCTCACGGCAATGGGCGTCGATCTCGCCGTGTCACTCGGTATGGGAGACCGGAAAGATCGACGCGGAGCACAGGGAGGCGAGGAATGACCGTCTACGTCGACACCATGCGCGCGTCCTTTGGCCGCATGAAGATGTGCCACATGATCGCCGACAGCACCGAGGAATTGATCGCCATGGCTGATCTGATCGGCGTTGACCGGAAGTGGATACAGAACGCGGGCACGCCCCGCGAGCATTTCGACATCGCCCTGTCCAAACGAAAGCAGGCCGTCGCACTCGGCGCGGTGGAAGTCTCCATGATGGAGCTAGGCCGCATTCTCAGGGCACGACGCGCACAGGGAGGCAAGAGCGATGAGTGATCCTGGACAAATACATCACGAGCCGGAAGTCAAAGAAGGCTATGCAACCGAGTTTTACCCTGTTCGCTGGCTCGCCTACAAACCTAAGTCTGATCAATTTCGCAGGGGCATCAAAGGACGCTGGCAGCGTATGAACGAATACGGTGGATGGGAGAACCTTCCTCGTGGAGAGCCTATCGGGCCTATCCATCCGAACCCGTTCGACGCAGACGAAGCCGCCGACCGCATCACCGCCCTAGAGGCCGAGGTGGCGCGGCTGCGGGAGGCGATGAACGCGAAGGTGCAAGTGAAGCCGCTGGTGTGGGAGGACGAACGTATCAGCAGAAACTCTCCGCGTCAGACTGCTGACAGCATAATTGGCTGCTACGAGGTTTTGCAGTGGTCATCGGGTGACTACGGTGGATCCGCCCCAGCAGAAGACCCGGGAGATCAGAATGAAGAGTTTAGCGGATTAGCCTCGCTGGACGAAGCCAAAGCGCACTGCCAAGCCGACTACGAGGGCCGCATCCGCGCTGCACTACAGGAGGACGGTGAATGAGCCAGTGGCACCGCATAGATGACCCGTTCTTCGAGTTCGCGATGAAGCTCCAGCTCGAAGAGGACCGCTTGCGTAAGGCGCGTCGCACAGCCGAGGTCCGCGCGAGGACCGCTGCGAAACCCGACAAGCGCGCAAAGGTGAAGGCCGCGCGCAAGCAACGGAGGCGCACCAGATGATCAAGCCCATCCTCTTTTCCGCGCCGATGGTCCGTGCCCTTCTGGACGGTCGCAAGACACAAACGCGCCGCGTCCTGAAGCCTCAGCCGTATGGCGACGTGATCCACTACGGATGGGAGCAGGACGCGGGCGCCCGATGGACTGACCAGTCTTTCGATAGTTACCGACTGCCGTTCTGGGTTGGCGATCTGCTCTGGGTCCGCGAGGCTCACAAGCTGATCGACCGGCATTGCGATTATCGCGCCGACTGGCCGGAGGGCAGCCAAGGCCATTTTTCTTGGCGCCCCTCGATCCACATGCCCCGATGGGCCTCACGCCTGACCCTGCGTGTCACGGACGTGCGCGTGCAGCGGTTGCAGGAGATCAGCGAGGCGGATGCGGTGGCTGAGGGTGTTGCACACGATCAGGACCGCTCTCGCGGGAACTGCATTGCATGGCGGGACTACCTCGACCGTGGCGGAAAATGCGCAACCGGAACGGCCTCTTTTCGTAGCCTCTGGGACAGCCTCAACGCAGGTCGCGGCTACGGATGGGACGCGAACCCGTGGGTCGCGGCCTACACGTTCGAGGTGATCCGCGAGAACGTGGACGATCTCATCCGATCAGGATCGCAGCCGCAATAACCACGGATCCCGCGAGAAGGCCGCCCCAGATCACGGTGGCGCCTTCTTCCTCGGGGTGCTTTGCGGTCTCGACAAGAGCCCAGAGGGAATAGGTCCCGACGATTCCGCACGCGGCGAGGATGATTTCTTGGAAGGCGCTGATCATGAGCCAGATACTACGCCGGCCGCAGGGGAAAGCACCCCGCATTTTTGGGTCACATTTCGGGTCACAAAACGGGTCACGGTGAAAGCCCCTTATTCCTTTGGTTGTTGGCGCTGAAAAAAGGTATGGCGGAGACGAAGGGATTCGAACCCTCGAGACCCTTCCGGGCCTACTCCCTTAGCAGGGGAGCGCCTTCGACCACTCGGCCACGTCTCCGCTGGTGTGTCTATGGGCGTCTTTCAGGGAAAACAAGAGGCAAAGGGCGGGTGGGGCAGGTTTCCCGGGCCCGGAGGTGGCATAGATGGCGGAATTGATGCCCCAATCGTCATCTGTGGCATGTGTATCGGGGCGGGCCATCGGCACACTGCCGTTTCCTCCCACTCAACAAACCGGCCAGATCCCGCCAATTTGACACTTCAGGTCTTTGGTCTTGACGATTTCCCAACGGTTTTGCTTGCTCATGTGCGATGGCGGTCGCTAGATACCCTGGGGATATGACCGGCCACGAAACGCCACGAGGTTTGGACGAAAGGGATTGTTGCTGCCGTGAGAACCATGGAATTCGATGCGACCTTTCTGTCCGACGCCCCGACGCGAAGCCTGCGTGAGGCGAGGGTGACACTTGCGGCCAACCACCCGGTCTACTGGAAATCCAAACGGGTCCTCGACGTGGTCATCGGGCTGTGCGCGCTCCCCTTCGTCTTTTTCGTTGCCTTGGCACTTCTCGTCCTGAACCCATTTTTCAACCGGGGCTCCCTGCTTTTCTCGCAGACTCGCGTGGGTCGGGATCTGAAACCCTTCACGGCCTACAAATTCCGCACGATGACCGACGCGAAGGGCGCCCAGCGCGCCGTGAACGACCCGGTTGAGGCGCATCGGATCACGCCGCTGGGGCGTCTTCTACGAAAAGTGCGGTTCGACGAATTGCCGCAATTCTTCAATATTCTCATCGGTGACATGTCCTTCATCGGCCCGCGTCCTGACATTGCCGAACATGTGGCGGTCTTCATCGACGCCATTCCGGAATATCGCGCCCGGCATCAGATTCGGCCCGGCCTTGCGGGGCTCGCCCAGGTGCAACTCGGATATGCGACGGGGATCGACCAGACGCGCATGAAGGCGCGGGCCGATCTGACCTACATCCGGCAGGCGAGCCTCTGGCTCGATCTGAAGATCGTCTGGCTGACGCTGGTCGTGATCGTCCGGGCCAAGGGGCAGTAGACCCGCCCAAGGCGGCGGACGTCAGGCGTTGAAGAGGAAGTGCAGGACGTCGCCGTCCTTCACGATGTATCCCTTGCCCTCGGCCCGGAGCTTCCCTGCATCCCGTGCGCCGGCTTCGCCGCCCAGGGCGACGAAGTCGTCGTAGGCGATGGTTTCAGCCCGGATGAAGCCCCGTTCGAAATCGCCGTGAATGACACCGGCGGCCTGGGGCGCGGAGGTACCTGTCTTGATCGTCCAGGCGCGCGCTTCCTTGGGGCCCACGGTGAAATAGGTCTGAAGGTGCAGCAGATCGTAGCCCGCGCGGATGAGTCGGTCGAGGCCCGCCTCGTCGAGACCGAGCTCGCCCAGAAACATCTCCTGTTCTTCGCGGTCGAGTTGCGAGATCTCTTCCTCGATCTTGGCCGAGATCACGACACTCGCGGCACCCTGTTCCTTCGCCATCCTGGCGACGGCTTCAGAATGGGCGTTGCCGGTGGCGGCCTCGTCCTCGCCCACGTTGCAGACGTAGAGGATGGGCTTCGAGGTCAGGAGCTGGAGCATCCGCCAGGCTTTCTTGTCGTCCTCGGCCACGTCGACGGTCCGCGCCGGTTGGCCGTTCTCGAGTGCGACCTTGGCCGCCTGCATCAGCCGTTCCTGCTGGACCGCTTCCTTGTCGCCGCCACGCACCTTGCGGACGATGTTGACGAGGCGCTTCTCGATGGACTCGAGGTCGGCGAGCATCAGCTCGGTCTCGATGGTCTCGGCGTCGGCCACCGGGTCCACGCGGTCCTCGACATGGGTCACGTCCTTGTCCTCGAAACAGCGCAGGACATGGGCGATGGCATCGACTTCCCGGATGTTGGCAAGGAACTGGTTGCCGAGCCCCTCGCCCTTGGACGCGCCCTTCACCAGACCTGCGATGTCGACGAAGGTCATGCGCGTGGGGATGATGTTCTGGGACTTGGCGATCGCAGCCAGTTTGTCGAGCCGGGCGTCGGGCACTGCGACTTCGCCCACGTTGGGTTCGATGGTGCAGAAGGGAAAGTTGGCGGCCTGGGCCGCTGCGGTCTTGGTCAGCGCGTTGAACAGGGTCGATTTGCCAACGTTCGGAAGCCCGACGATCCCCATGCGAAAGCCCATGTCACTCTCCTATCCAAAGTCCCGCGCCTTCTAGGGGGAATTGCGATTGCCCGCAACGGGGCGCGTGCTAGCGTGACGCCGTGAACCGCCGGAGGACTCACCCATGCAACCGATCCCATACGTGTTCTTGAAAGATACTGCACGCGCTGCCTTTACCTTCTGGGGGGAGGTCTTCGGCGCCACGCCCGAGATCATGCCCGCGGGCGACATGTTCCCGGACAACCCGGAAGGCGTCATGCACGCCGCGCTGAAGGTCGGGGACGGCTGGATCTATGGCTCCGATGACCTGAGCGGCAACCCGGTGGCGCCGATGGCCGGGTGCAATATCCATGTTTCGTTTCCCACGGTAGAGGAGGCGCGGGCGGCTTTCGACAAGCTCTCGCAGGGTGGGGAAATTCGGATGCCGCTTGAAAAGTCCTTCTGGGCGCCGGCCTTCGGGACCCTGTCAGACAGGTTCGGTGTGCGTTGGATGGTCTCGGCGGACGCCTCTGAGACGAGCTAGTTCCGCAGGAAGACCCGGAACGCGGCGGAAGCGAGCCAGCCGGCCGCGATGGCAATGGCGAGCGACAGGAGCCCGTAGACCAGCGGCACATCGTGCGCGAGGTTGTAGACCCAGCGCTCCAGTCCGACTTTCTGCACGCTCACATAGGACACCTGATCGGCGATGATCCGGCCTTCGCGGGTCAGGAAGATGCGCGCCTGATACAGGCCTTCGGTCACATTGGCGGGCAGCTGGATCGCTGCGTCGAACAGCGTTTCCTGCGAAACGCGGACCGTGCTTTCATGGCGCGAGTAGAGGTCTTCGTCTTCCCGGATCCGAATGAGCGCATCGGCAAAGGCCTTTTCGTTGTCGGTCGCATCGGTATCCATGACCCAGACGCTTTCGTCGATCGACACCAGCCGCGCCCGGTTGTCTTCGACGCTCAACACCTCGTCGAAAGGACCGGAGGTCGCGACGGCATAGAAGGACGGGGCCTCCTGCACGTCGACGCTCTCCGCGTTCACCCAGATGCCGAACTTCCGGTCCTTTCGGCGCACCGTGACGGGTTCGTTTGGTCCCTGCACGACGATGACCACCCCCAGCGCCCCCTCGGGCGCTGGCGCTTCCCGCTTCACCGCCCCGAAGACGAGGATCTCGGACCCCACGAAGGTGGCGTCGATGGCGACGCGGTTCTGGCTCAGACCCGCGACGATATCCTCTTCGGTCTGCGCCTGCGCCGCGCCGGTGAGAAGGATCAGGAGAAGGGCGAAGATGCGCATCATTCCTCTCCGATCGAATAAAGTTCGGAGGGCTCGACCAACAGGCCGAAGGCGAGGTTGAGGCAGACGCCCAACACCAGCAGCGCCAGAAGAATGCGCGTCTGTTCCGCCTTGATCCGCATGCCGATCCGGGTGCCGACCTGGGCACCGATCACACCGCCGACGATCAGCAGAACCGCGAGCCCCAGATCGACCGTGTGGTTCTCCCAGGCGTGCATCAGAGTGGTGAAGGCCGCGACGAAGATGATCTGGAAGAGCGACGTCCCGATCACCACCTTCGTCGGCATATGGAGGAGATAGATCATGGCTGGCACCATGATGAAGCCGCCGCCGACCCCCATGATGGCCGACAGCACCCCCACAAAGAAGCCGACGAGGACCGGCGGGATGACCGAGATATAGAGCCCCGAGGTGCGAAACCGGGTCTTGACCGGCAGCGCATGGACGATCCCGTGCTTGCGCCGCTTCGGCACCGGGTTCGAGCGCGACCGCATCAGCGCGCGGACGCTCTCGATCAACATGAGCCCGCCGATGATGCCCAAGAAGACGACATAGGACAGGGTCACGAGCAGTTCGACCTGTCCGATGGACTGCAGGTAGGCGAAGAGCCGCACGCCCAGACCGGCCCCGACCAGACCGCCTCCCAAGAGGACGGTCCCCATCTTGAGGTCCACGGTCTTGCGTTTGAGGTGGGCGAGCACGCCGGAAATCGACGAGGCCACCACCTGGTTGGCGCCGGTCGCCACGGCGATGGCGGGCGGGATCCCGATGAAGAACAGGAGCGGAGTCAGAAGGAAGCCACCGCCGACCCCGAACATGCCGGACAGGATACCGACCAGCCCGCCAAGGCCAAGAAGGAGGAAGGCGTTGACCGAGACCTCGGCGATGGGAAGATAGATTTGCATGGGGTTCAGGCGTTCACGATGGCGAATGTGTCCGGAGGGTCTGGCGACCGGTTGGGTCGGGGCGATTGCCGGCGGCAATCACGCCATGTCGGACAGATATCGTCGGATCAGCCGTTCGAGTTTCTCGGCGCCGGCCACGGCCTGTTTCTTGGTGTGTTCGTGCGACAGTTTCTCGTCCGACATGCCCTCGGCCATGTTGGTGATGGCCGACACCGCCGCGACCTCGAGCCCGAAGAACCGGGCGAGGATGACTTCAGGCACGGTGGACATGCCGACGGCATCGCCACCCAGAAGCTTGATCGCCCTGATTTCGGCCGGCGTTTCGAATGACGGGCCCGAGAACCAGGCATAGGTGCCATCCTTGAGCGTGATCCCCTCGGCCTCAGCAGCCTTGGCCAGATCCGCGCGCATGGCGCTGGAATAGGCGTCGCCCAGTGGCACGAAGCGCCGGTCGGTCTTTTCACCGATGAGCGGATTGGCCCCGGCGAAATTGATGTGATCCGAGAGCATCATGAGCTCGCCCGGCGGAATGTCGGGACGGGTGGACCCGGCGGCATTGGTGAGGAACAGTTTCTTCGCGCCGAGATCGGCCAGAACCTCGAGCGGCAGGCGCATCGCTGCCGCATTGCCGTGTTCATAGTAATGCGAGCGTGCACCGAAGATCGCGATCCGGTGGCCAAGGAGGTCGCCGATCACCAGCTTCGGGTTGTGCCCGGACACCCCGGCATGGGGAAAGCCGGTCAGGTCCTCATAGGGGATCGCGGTGCCTTCGACCGCGTCGGCCAGATGGCCAAGCCCCGATCCGAGGATGAACCCCATTTCCACGGACGCCTCCCCTGCCCTCTCGCGGATCGCGGCGGCAAGTGATCTGGCATCGGACATGGCGGAACCTTTCGATTTTTCCCTCACCCTAGGCCGGGTTTTGCAGGAGGGTCCAGAGGGCTGCGGGACATGACCGTAGTTTTACGTATCTCTCGGTCAAAAAAAGTCACCGGGGAGCGTCTTGGTCATCAGAATCGCGTCCACGGCACGGTCCGGGCCTCGGGTGTAATACCCTTTGCGGCGGCCCGTCTCTCTCCATCCCGCCCGCTCATAAAGCGCGCGGGCCGGGGTGTTGTCTTCGGCGACCTCGAGGAAGGCGACCGCAGTCCCCGACTGCGCCTCGAAAGCCGCGAGCAGGTCACGTCCGACGCCCTGCCCTTGGGCCTCGGGCAACACGGCGATGGTCAGAAGCTCCACCTCGCCCGCGATGTTACGGCCGAGCGCGAAACCGGACGCATGCGTGACGAGGACGCCGCCTTTGGACGTGGCGAGGTCCTCGATTTCACGGGCCGACCAGCCGCGTTCGCCTGGAAATGCCCCGGCGTGGATCGCGGCGAGCGACTCGAAACTCACGGCAGAATGACCGGGGGCGGATCGGAGGGCGGCGCGGCATCTGCCCCACGGATATAGAGCGGGGCGGGCCGGGGTTCAGGCGCGTCGAGACGCCGAGCCGCAAGTTCCGCGATGGCCGTGACCAGAGCGGCGCCGTCCAGCGGTCCCGCGAGGGGAAGATCGTCTGGCAGGCTGTCGGCGCCGACCATTTCCGCCACGCCGCCCGGAAAGACCTGCGCATAGACCATGCCACGCCGCGCATCGGTGACCGAGCGACAGGGACGCGCAACGCCATGCGCCTGTGCCTCGAGTGTCGACACCCCGATCGCCGGCTTTCCAAGCCCCAACGCAAGCCCGCGTGCCGCCGCGACGGAAATCCGGATCCCGGTGAAATTCCCCGGCCCGACGCCCACGCCGATCCCGTCGAGGTCGGCCCAGCCAAGCCCCCCCTCCGAAAGCACCTCGACCAGAAGCGGCATCAGCCGCTCCGCCTGCCCCTTGCCCATCTCCTCGACCCGGGTCGTCACCTTGCCATCACGAAGCAAAGCGGCCGCGCAGTGCGCGGCCGATGTATCGAAGGCAAGAAGCGTCGGATCAGACGGCAACCGGCCGCACCTCGGTCACTTCCGGGATGTAATGCTTGAGCAGGTTCTCGATCCCCATCTTCAGGGTCAGGGTCGAGGACGGGCATCCAGCACAGGCGCCCTGCATGTGCAGATAGACCACGCCCCGGTCAAAGCCGTGGAACGTGATGTCGCCCCCGTCCTGCGCCACGGCGGGACGCACGCGGGTGTCGAGCAGGTCCTTGATCTGGACCACGATATCGCCATCCGGCCCGTCATGATCGGCATGGGCCTTCTGCCCGGCGGAAGCGCCACCTTCCATCACCGGCGCGCCGGATTGGTAGTGCTCCATGATCGCACCGAGCAGCGCCGGCTTGATGTGGTCCCAGTCGACCTCGTCCGACTTGGTCACGGTGACGAAGTCGGTGCCGAAGAACACCGCTGTCACGCCATCGACCGCAAAGATGCGGCGGGCGAGCGGGCTGGCCGATGCGGCGTCGGCGCTCGGGAAGTCGGCGGTGCCGGCATCGAGCACCGCTTGTCCCGGAAGGAATTTCAGGGTCGCCGGGTTCGGCGTGGATTCGGTCTGAATGAACATGAGACTTACCCTTTCTGTCAGGCATTCATATGCGCTTGGAACAGTTCTAAGTCAACCGCTCCCCCTTCCCTTTCCCGCGAGCCGCCGCCATGGTCGCGCGCATGTCGACGTCGAACCCCGATCATATCAAGGGCCTTCTGATCACCGCTCTGGGCGTGCTTTTCATCGTGCCCGACAGCCTCATGGTGCGGCTGATCGACACCGACGGGGCGACGGTGGCCTTCTGGAAATCGCTGGTCGTCGGGTTGGTCACCGGACTTGCGATCCTGATCTGGCAAGGTCCCCGCGCGTTTCGGACCACGTTCGGGGCGGGCTGGCCGGTGTGGATCTATGCAATCTGTGCAGGGGCCTCGGGCGCCCTCTTCGTTATCGCGGTGGCCCATACCAGCATCGCGAATGTCGTGTTCATCATCGCGGCCATGCCCCTCGTCTCGGCGCTCTTCTCGCGCATCGCCCTTGGCGAACGCCTGTCGCGCCGCACGGCGATCACCATGGCGGTCGTGCCGGTTGGGATCGGCCTCATCGCCTTCGGTTCGGGCGAAACCGAGGGCGCATCACTGACAGGTGACCTCATCGCCCTTGGCGTGGTCTGTGTCTTTTCGCTCGGCCTCACGGCGGCGCGCAGCGTGCGCCCGGTCTCGGTGGTGCCGGCCATTCCTGCCGGCATGCTGCTCTGGGCGCTCATCCTGTTGCCCTTCGCCGATCCGATGTCCGTGCCGCCGGGCGACTGGATCTGGGTCGCACTTCATGGCGGATTCTTCATCGCCATGTCCACAGCGCTTCTCGCCATCGGCCCGCGCTTTCTGCCCTCGGCGGAAGTCGCACTTCTCATGCTGATCGAGAGCGTTCTGGCCCCGATCCTGGCCTGGGTCGTGGTCGACGAGGACCCTGGCCTCTACGCCCTTGTGGGCGGCGCCATCGTCATAGTCACGCTCGGAATCTCCAACCTCGTCGCCCTGGTGCAGGGGCGCCGTGTCGCGGTCAGACCCGCCATGCGCCCCTGATCGGTCAGGTGATCGACTCCAGTCGTTCCTTGGACATTTCCCCCGGCACGATGGTCAAGGGCACCGGCAGGTTCGCGGCCGACCGCGTCAAGGCGGTCACGAGCGGCCCCGGACCTTTCTTGTCCGACCCCGCGCCCAGCACCACGACACCGACCTCGGGGTCCTCGCGCACCTGCGCCAGAAGCTCTTCCACAGCATCGCCTTCGCGGATGACGAGTTCCGGGTCCACGCCCTGCTTGTCGCGCATCCATTTCGCGAAGACCTCGAAATGTGCCTCTATCCGCTCACGCGCCTCCTCACGCATGAGCGTTCCGACCCCGAGCCAGTGATTGAATTCCTCCGGCGGAATGATCGACAGGATCTCGACCCCGCCTCCGGTGTTTGCCGCCCGCATGGCGGCGAAACGCATGGCGTTCAGACACTCGCGACTGTCGTCCAAGACCACGAGAAACTTGCGCATCGGATGCTCCCTCTGACCGGCCCCGATCATGCCGCCGGAACCGTCACCGCACAAGGGCTGTTGATCGCCGCCCGGCGCCGGGACCTAGCCCAGATGCACCTGCCCCTCCGGATAACGAAGCCGCGGCGTGGTGCGCGTGGCGAGGAAGAAGCCGAGCGTCAGGGGGCCGACGCGCCCGAGAAACATGATCGCAATGATGATCGCGCGGCCAAGGTCGGACAGTTCGGTCGTATAGCCGCGCGAGAGGCCCACGGTTCCAAAGGCAGAGGCGACTTCGAACGAAATGTCGAGGAAATCGCCGTCATGGCTCATCGTCACGACGAAGATGCCGACAAAGACCGTCACCAGCGAAATCGCCGTCAGGGCCATGACCTTCAGCACCTGCTCGAGCCCGATCGACCGCCCGAAGGCGTGAAGCTGGGTCTGCCGCCGGAAGAAGGCCACCGTGGCCAGGATCATAACGACGAAGGTCGTCACCTTGATACCGCCCGCGGTCGAGGTCGGGCCACCGCCGATCAGCATCAGCGAGATGAACATCATCGAGGTTGAATCATGGAGGCCCGAGATGTCGGTGGTGTTGAACCCCGCTGTCCGTGTGGTGACCCCCTGGAACCAGCTCACCACCAGCTTCTGTCCCGTGCCGTCCAGACCTCCCAGCGTCGCCGGATTGGTCCACTCCAGCGCCGCAAAGCCAGCCACCGACCAGGGGATCAGGATCGCGGTGCCCAGAAGCATGGTCTTTGTGTGAAGCGTCCATTGATGCCGCCGGCGCCGTCCGAAGACATCCTGAAGGACGACATAGCCAATACCACCCACGATGAAGAGCGCGGGGATCACGATGTTCACGACGGGGTCGAGTGCGAAAGGCACGAGCCCTGCGGAAAAGGTCGAGAAGCCTGCGTTGTTGAAGGCCGATATGGAATGGAAGGCAGCCGCCCAAAGCCCCGCGCCCAGACCGAAGTCGGGAACGAAGGTGATCGCGAGCAGAAGCGCACCGACCCCTTCGCAGATGAGGACGACCTTGAGGATCGTCTTCACGAGCTTCGTCAACTGATACATGGACGACTGGTTCAGGTCTTCGCGCAGATAGGTCTCGCCGGTCAGTCCCAGGGGCATGCCCAGCGCCGCCAGAACGAGCACGGCGAAGGTCATGAGACCGAGTCCGCCAAGCTGGATCAGCACCATGAGCACCAGCTGTCCGAACCCCGTCAGGTCCGCGCCGATATCGAAGACGGCGAGCCCCGTCACGGTCACGGCAGAGGTCGCGGTGAAGATCGCGTCGGACCAACTAAGCGGCACCGTCCGCGAGATAGGCAACATCAGGAGCACGCTGCCCACGATCACCAGCGCCCCATAAAGCAGCGCAAGCACGAGCGGCGCGGGAATACCCGACAGCCTTCGGGCAAGGCTCAGGCGTTTCGTGTAACGCGGGCGCGCCATGGGTCAGAGCCGGTCGCCGAAGTACTGCAAATCCGGCCTGCGGCCCAGAAGGAGCAGCTTGTCGCCCTTCTCGAGCGTGAGGTTCGGCGTGTCGGGGGAAAGGTGCTCGGTCCCGCGCATCATGCCCAGAAGCCGCAAATCGTGGGTGGCGCCGATGCCCAGCGTGTGAAGCTCGCGTCCTTCGAGGCGCGCGGGTATGACGACGTTGACCACCGAAAACCCGTTGCCCAGCGACATGTAGTCCGTCACGGCCGGGTTGTTCAGCATCTGCGCCGTGTGCCGGCCCATCTCCTGTTCCGGCAGGATTACCCGGTCGGCCCCGATCTTGGACAGGATGCGGTGATGGGTCTTGTTGTTGGCCTTGACCCAGATCGTCCCCACACCGAGCATCTTGAGGTTCATCGTCGCAAGGATCGACGCCTCGAGGTCCGTGCCGATGGCGACCAGCGCGACATCGTAACGGTCGATTCCCGCTTCGCGCAGGGCAAGCTCGTCCCTTGCGTCGAGGATGACGGTTGCCGGAAGGACGCCGGAAGCCCGGGACACATGCCCTTCGTCCGCGTCGATTCCGATCACGTGATTGCCGAACCTTGCCAGTTCGAGAGCCACCGTGCCGCCAAAGGCCCCAAGGCCGATGACGGCGAAACTGCGTTCTTCGCGCGCCATGATCCCCTTCCGGATCGTAACTCCGAAGGGTTTAATGCCGCAGCGCGCCGGGAAGTTCCACGGTTTTCTGCCGCAGCGCTGAACCGGGATCAGGCGGCGTCCTGCTCCGGCTGCTTCGCCCCGGTCATGAGCGCGACCGCGTCCGACATGGAATGTGTCTTCGGGTCGATGACACAGAGCCTGCGGCCAAGGCGGTGAACGTGGATTCGGTCAGCCACCTCGAACACATGCGGCATGTTGTGCGAGATCAGGATGATCGGCACCCCGCGCGAACGCACGTCCTGAATGAGGTCGAGCACCCGCCGGCTTTCCTTGACGCCCAGGGCCGCCGTAGGTTCATCGAGGATGATGACCTTGGACCCGAAGGCCGCCGCCCGTGCGACGGCGACACCCTGCCGCTGCCCACCGGAGAGCGTTTCGACCGCTTGGTCGATGTCCTGAATGGTCATCAGCCCGAGGTCGTTGAGCTTTTCGCGGGCGAAATCCCGCATCTTCCCATTGTCGAGCTTGCGCAGAAACTTGCCTGCGAAACCCGGCGCGCGCAGTTCTCGCCCCATGAACATGTTGTCCACGATGGAGAGCGCCGGAGACAGCGCGAGCGTCTGGTAGACTGTCGCGATGCCCGCGTCCTGTGCTTCGAGCGGCGAGGCGAAGTGCACGGGCTTGCCGTTCAGCTCCACCGAGCCCTCGTCAGGCTGGACGGCACCGGAGATCGCCTTGATCAGCGTGGACTTGCCGGCCCCGTTGTCGCCGATCACGGCGAGGATCTCGCCCGGCATCAAGTCGAAGTCGCAATTGTCGAGCGCGGTGACACGGCCATATCGCTTGGTCAGTCCGCGGGCCTTGAGCATCGGTTGCACTGCCTGGGTCATGCCGAGACCTTTCTGATCCATTGGTCGATGGCGACCGCGATGATGATGAGCCAGCCGATGGAGAAGACCTGCCAGAGCACATCGACGCCGGCCAGACGAAGACCCGAGTTGAACACGCCCACGATCAGCGCGCCGAAAAGCGCGCCAAGGATCGACCCGCGTCCGCCGAAGAGCGAGATCCCTCCCACCACGACCGCCGTGATGGATTGCAGGTTGCCCTCGTAGAAGGCCTGCGGGCTGATAGAGCCGACGCGCCCGATCGACGCCCAAGCCGCGATTGCGCAGACAAGACCTGCGAGCATGTAGACGGACAGAAGCGTGCGATCCGTGCGGATGCCTGCCAGTTCGGCGGCCTCCTTGTCATCGCCCACGGCATAGACGTGCCGGCCCCAGGCGGTCTTGTTGAGCATGTACCAGAGCACGGCGAAGACCACGACCATCAGGATCGAGCCATAGGAAATCCGCGCCGCGCCAATGGCGATGTTCTCTCCGAAGAACTTGAGAAGTGGCGCTTCGGCGTCGATGTCCTGCGACCGGATCGACTGTGCGCCGGAGAGCCACAAATTGAGTGCGTAGAAGATCGACCAAGTGCCCAGCGTCGTGATGAAGGGGGGGAGCTTGACCTTGGTCACGAGGAACCCGTTCATGAGTCCTGCTCCAGCACCCCCGACAAAAGCCACAAGCAAGGCGATGGGCGCCGGCACGCCAAGATAGACGGCGAGGTTGCCCGCGACCACCGACATGAGCACCATGATCGCCGCCACCGACAGGTCGATGCCCGCCGTCAGGATGATCAGCGACTGCGCGGCGGCGAGGATGCCGATGATCGACACTTGCTGCATGATCAAGGTCAGGTTGAAGGCGGAAAAGAACTTGCCACCGGCGATCAATCCGAAGACGCCGATGGCGGCCACCAGAACTATGACCGGCACCAGTGTCGGGTTGCCGTGCAGCACGTGCTGGACGGTCTCGACCGGCGTTCTCTTGCGCACGAAAGTGGCGACGGAGCGGTCGCTCTTGTCGAGCTCCCGTTCGAAGTCCTGACCGTGCTTCGGGGTGGAGGTCGTGTCAGACATGGCTCATCCTTCTGCCGCTCTGGCCAAAGGGGTGGAAAAAGGACGGGAGGGACGCAAGAGCCCCTCCCTCCGGTGTCAGGAGGTCAGGACCGGGATCAGCCCCAGCATTTCTCGAGCGCTTCCGCCGAGGTGATCGAAGGGATGCCCTCCACCGGCTCGTCGGTCACAAGCTCGACGCCCGTGTTGAAGAAGTCGAGCCCTTCCGTGTTCGCGGGCTTGGTGCCGTCTTCCGCGAAGGCTGCGATCGCCTCGATACCCTTGGACGCCATGAGCAGCGGGAACTGCATGGAGGTCGCGCCGATCACGCCTTCGGCCACGTTCTGGACGCCCGGACAACCACCGTCGACGGACACGATGAGCGCCTGCTCTTCCAGCCCGACCGACTTCAGCGCCTCATAGGCGCCCGCCGCAGCGGGTTCGTTGATCGTGTAGACCACGTTCACGCCGGGGTCCTTCTGAAGCAGGTTCTCCATCGCGGTGCGCCCGCCTTCTTCGTTGCCGTTGGTCACGTCGTTGCCGACGATACGCGGGTCATCCTCGTCGCCGATGTCCTTGGGATCCTTGATGTCCACGCCGAACCCCTGAAGGAAGCCGTTGTTGCGCAGATAATCGACCGAGACTTCGGACGGGTTCAGGTCGAGCATGGCGATCTTGGCGTCCGCCGTATCGCCCATCTTGGCGGCGGCCCACTGGCCGATCAGCTCACCGGCAAGGAAGTTGTCGGTGGCGAAGGTGGCGTCAGCCGTGTCCGCGGGTTCGAAGGGCGTATCGAGCGCGATGACGAGCGCACCAGCCTCGCGGGCTTGCGTCACGACAGGGGCGAGCGCCCGGCTATCCGAGGGCGTGATCAGGATGCCTTTGGCGCCGGAGGCGATGCAGCTCTCCACGGCGGCGATCTGGGTTTCCACGTCGCCGTCGATCTTGCCCGCATAGGTGTTGAGCGTGATGCCCATTTCCTCGGCCTTGGCCTGTGCGCCTTCTTTCATTTTCACGAAGAAGGGGTTGGTGTCGGTCTTGGTGACCAGGCAGGCGGTGGTTTCGGCGAACGCCGCGCCGGATACGAGAGCGAGCGCGATCGCACTTGTGGCGAGAAGTTTGGTCATGGAGGTCCTCCCAGATGTCCATGTGGAGTGCCTGTCCGGCACATATGTGAACGACGTCCTCATCGTCGTTATGCCAGATAGAAACCGCGATTCTGGTCGGGCGTCAATAAATAAATCCACTTGATTTAATAATTATCGACTGTCACCTTGCACCAGCCTTGACTAGGAAGTCGCATCGGGGAGGAGCGGGTCTTGGACGGAAACGACACCATGCAGCCAGAGCGATACGCGAGCGGCGCCGGCGTGAACCAGCTTGGCGCAAGGGCGCATAACGAAAGGCTGATCCTGTCGCTCGTGCAACGCAACGGGGCGCTTCCCGGAGCGGAGATCGCAAAGCTCACCGGCCTCTCGGCCCAGACGGTGTCCAACATCCTGAGGAAACTCGAAGCGGACGGGCTCCTGAGCCGGGGCGCGCCACAGCGTCGTGGCGTAGGCAAACCGTCGATCCCCATGGGCATCGACCCGGACGGGGCCTTGTCCTTCGGGATGAAGCTCGGCCGTCGGACGGCAGACCTCGCCGTGCTCGATCTGACCGGCAAGGTGCTCGGACAGCGTCTTGTAACCTACCCCTACCCGATGCCCGACGCGGTCTTCGGTTTTCTGCGCGACGGGATGGAGGAGCTCGCCCGCGACCTGAGCGACCGGCAACGCGGCAACATCGTCGGCATCGGGATCGCTGCGCCCAGCGAGATGTGGAACTGGATCGACGCCCTCGGCGCACCGCGCGATTTCACGGTCTGGCGCGACATCGACATCGCCGAGGAAGTCGCCCGATTCTCCGACCTGCCGATCTTCATCGACAATGACGCGACGGCGGCCTGCCGCGCGGAACACCACTTCGGACGCGGGCGCGCCGTGGAGGACTACGCCTATTTTTTCATTGGCTCCTTCGTGGGCGGCGGTGTCGTCATGAACGGCGCGGTCATCGACGGAGTGCAGGGCAACGCCGGCGCTTTCGGGTCGATCCACGTGCCCGGCCGGGACGGCGCCAATGTGCAGCTCATCGAGGAGGCATCGCTTTACCTCCTTCAGGAGTCCCTGGAGCAGATCGGCATCGACGGACTCGAAATGTGGCGCATGCCGCAGGACTGGTCGGGTTTCGGTGTCGAGGTCGAGCGCTGGATCGAACGGACGGCCCGGGGGCTCGCCCATGCGAGCCGCTCGATCTGCGCGGTGATCGACTTCCCCACCGTGCTGATCGACGGCGCCTTCCCTGACGAGGTTCGCGACCGCCTGGTCTATCGCACCCGTGCGCTTCTGGCCGAACAGGATACGCGCGGTCTCATGCCTCCCCGGATCGAACCCGCGTCGATCGGCGGCAACGCCCGCGTGATCGGTGCCGCAAGCGCGCCGCTCTTCTCGCGCTATTTCCTCGCCTGAACCCGGTTGGAGCGGGTCACGCGGAATGCGCCCAGTCCCAGTAGAGATCGCGCACACGCCGTGTCACGGGACCATGCTGATACATGGTGCCGTCGAATTCGGTCACTGGTGTAACCTTGTTCATGTTGCCCGACAGGAACACCTCGTCCGCGTCGCGGAAGTCGTCGAAGCTCAACACGCTTTCGTGGACCGTCACGCCATCGGCCCGCAGGTTGGCGATATGGCGGGCGCGGGTGATGCCCGACAGGAAAGTGCCGTTCGGGACCGGCGTTAAGACCTCGCCATCCCTGACCATGAAGACATTGGCGCTCGCGGTTTCGGCCACATTGCCCAGCGCGTCGGCGACGAGCGCGTTGCCGTAGCCTTTGGACCGGGCCTCGGCCAGCATGCGCGCGTTGTTGGGATAGAGGCAGCCGGCCTTTGCATTGCAGACGGAATCCTCCAGCACCGGGCGACGGAAGCGCGTGGTGGTCAGCGTGGTCGACGCATCCGGGGCGGCCATCGGGATCTCTTCGAGCGAAATGGCGAACCCCGCGTCGCCCTCGCCGGGCACGATCCCCATGTAACCGCCGTCGATGCCCCAATACATCGGACGGATATAGACCGCCGTGTCCTTGGGATAGAGCGACAGACCCTCCCGCACGATGTCGAGCATGTCTTCGGTCGAGACGGCCGGACGAAGCATCAGCGCCTCGGCCGACCGGTTGACCCGCGCCAGATGCCGGTCGAGGTCGGGCGCAAGACCATTCACATAGCGCGCACCGTCGAAGACCGTCGACCCGAGCCAGGCGCCGTGATCGGCAGCCCGCATCACGGGCACATCGCCTTCGTGCCATGTGCCGTCGAAATAGGTGCGCAGGTTGGTGCCGGTCGCCATGGCGGTCTCCTTCTGTCTGGAGCGCGACATTAGGAGCGCTCCGCCGGAAGGTCCAGCCGCCAGCAGAGGCGAAAGGCGCCCCCGGCCATGGACCGGGGGCGCAAGTCAGGCGCGCAGGGATAGATAGGGACAGGCGCGCGGCCCGCTTGCCGGGATGGGCTGGGAATCGCGGGCAGGGTCACGCTAGCGGGGAGATGATTCCGAAATGTGACCATGCCGCACAGGACCGATCAGCCGCGCAGGACCCGCGCGCCGACAGCCTGCAGCATCTCGTCCACCAGCCGCCGCTCGCCATCGGCCAACAGCCGGTGACGCGCATAGATCGGATGCGCCCGGTCATCGAGGATCGGCACATCCCAGCCTTGTGTCGTCGCGAAGAAGCGTTCGACCCCGGCGCGACCATATTCCGTGAGGAACCCCTGCACCACGACATCGAGGTAGGACAGGATCACGGGGTCGTCCGGACCGGGCACATGGGCCTCGTCCTCGGGCACGGCATAGATCGCGATGTCGAGCTCACGCCCGACGGGGTGGGTCACCGACCGGCTCGCGTCGAGCCGGGCATAGGCCGCCTCGCGTTCGTCGAGCACGGCCCAATCGGCGCCGGGAACCGCCGCGATCAGCCCGTCGATGGTCGTGTCGGGGTCGGGCACCACGGTCAGGAAGCAGCGCTGCCGCCGGGGCGATTTTCGCCACGCCCGACGCCAGCCGGTGACGGTAGCCCGATGCGCATCGGAATAGTCATGGGTGCTGCGGTTCACAAGGGATCCATACCCGAAGAAATAAGGATCGCCGGCGTGAGGCGGGTCGTCGTCGGCGAGGCGGGCCCGGTCTGGGTCGAACAAATGGGTCATGTCGGAAATGTTTGCGCAAGCGTCGTGTTTGGCAAGCCTTGTGCGCAGACCGCTCCTCCCTATAACCTCCGCTCGACCACGTTGGGAGAATCTGGCGCGCCGAAAGACCCGCGCCGGTGCCGAAGGAGCAACCGCCCCGGAACCTCTCAGGCAAAAGGACCGCGTGGGAGGACACTCTGGAGAGAGGCGCATCGCGCGTCCGCCGAAGGGATAACGATCTCAGGCGACAGGACAGAGGGGGCATCGGTGGGCCGCGGGGCCTGAAGATGCCGGGCCGTCGCCCGGTCTGGGAGACACGATGAGCGACTTGAAGCGCACGGGGCTTTACGATCTGCATCTGGAACTGGGTGCCAAGATGGTGTCTTTCGCGGGCTGGGAGATGCCCGTTCAATACCCGATGGGCGTGCTCAAGGAGCATCTGCACACCCGCGCCGACGCTGGCCTTTTCGACGTGAGCCACATGGGTCAGATCATCCTGCGCACCGACCCCGCCGCGCTGGAAGCGCTCGTGCCGGTCGATGTGATCGGCCTGCCGGAAGGCCGCCAGCGATATGCGCTGTTCACAAATGACGAGGGCGGCATCCTCGACGATCTGATGATTGCGAACCGTGGCGATCACCTGTTCGTCGTCGTGAATGCCGCCATGGCGGAACAGGACGTCGCCCATCTGCGCCGCGCTTTGGGCGATGCGGTCGAACCTGTCACAAATCGCGCCTTGCTCGCCCTGCAAGGACCGAAATCCGAGGATGTTCTTGCAGAAATCACGCCTTCGGTTGTGACGATGCGGTTCATGGATGTTGCCGTGGTCGACAGTGACTTCGGGGATCTTTGGATCAGCCGGTCGGGATATGCGGGTGAGGACGGGTTCGAAATCTCGGTGGCCGACGACCGGGCCGAGGTCCTCGCACGCGCGCTCCTCGCCCATCCATCGGTCGCGCCCATTGGCCTAGGCGCGCGGGATTCGCTCCGGCTCGAAGCCGGTCTGCCGCTCTATGGTTCGGACCTCGACACGACCACGACACCCGTGGAAGCCGACCTCGGCTGGGCGATCCAGAAAGTCCGGCGCACCGCCCGGACCGGGTTTCCCGGCGCGCATACCATCCTCAATCAACTGTCCCACGGCCCGGCGCGCAGACGTGTCGGACTCGCCCCGAAAGGGCGGGCCCCGATGCGGGCGGGTGTCGAACTCTTCGCCAACGACACCGACCAGACCCCGGTCGGCCATATCACATCCGGCGCCTTCGGCCCCTCGGTCGAAGCGCCGATCTCGATGGGCTATGTCGCGACGGAACATTCCGCGCCCGGAACCCTTCTCTATGGCGAGTTGCGTGGCAAACGGCTTCCCGTCGCCGTCACCGCACTCCCCTTCCGACCCGCAACCTACAAACGCTGACCTGACAGAGGCCCGACATGAAATACACTGAACAACACGAATGGCTCGACGAAGACGAAGGCATCGTCACCGTGGGCATCACCGCCCATGCGGCCGAGCAACTGGGCGATATCGTTTTCGTGGAACTGCCCGAGGTCGGCAGCGAAGTCTCCAAGGACGACGAGGTCGTGGTGATCGAAAGCGTCAAGGCGGCTTCGGACATCCTGGCACCCCTTGATGGGGAGATCGTCGAAGTGAACGACCCGCTCACCGATGACCCCGGCAAGGTGAACGAGGACCCCGAGGGCGAGGCCTGGTTCTTCAAGATCCGGGTCGAGGATCTGTCCGAACTCGACGACTACATGACCGAGGCCGAGTACAAGAAGTTCATCTCTTGACGGATCGGACCGATACGGCGTCGCGCGTGATCCGCGCGACGCCAGAGGCGATCTGGCAGGCGCAGGTGGACCCGGTACGGCTTGCCCGGTGGTTGCCGCCCGAAGGAGCGACGATGGAGGTTCTGGCCCTCAATCCCGTGCCTGGGGGCGACTATCACCTGCGACTGACCTTTGCCGAAACAACAGGTGGACAGGGCAAGACGGACGCGACCACCGACGAGGTGAACGGCCGTTTTGTGACGCTCGCCCCGTTATCGCAGCTTGTGCAGGACGTGGACTTCGTCTCGGACGACCCGGCCTTCTCGGGCACCATGCGGATGACCTGGGACATGACGCCGGTCGAGGGCGGCACGCGGGTGACGATAACGGCCACGCATGTTCCCGAAGGCATCAGCGCCGAGAGCCACCTCGAAGGTCTGACCTCCTCGCTCGACAACCTCGCGCGGGAGGTCGAGACATGACCGTCAAACGCATCGTCCCGAACCTGCGCGCCTCGAATCCGGCGGCGCTGGCCCGTTTCTATGCCGAGGTCTTCGACCTCACCGTTCCGATGGATATGGGCTGGATCGCGTTTCTCCAGAACGAAACCACGCATCAGCTCGAACTCCACACGGCCTCCGAAGGCGGATCGGGCACACCGCTGCCCGTGGTCTCCATCGAGGTCGACAACTTCGACGACACGCTCGCCCGGCTGAACCGCCTCGGCCACGCGCCGGACTACGGTCCGGTGGACGAACCTTGGGGTATCCGCCGCTTCTACTTTTCCGACCCGGAGGGAAACCTCGTGAACGTGGTCACCCATATCTCTTGACGGATTACGACATGACCTTCGCGCTGACCGGCTATGACCCCTACGACTTCGCCAACCGCCGCCACATAGGCCCCTCGCCCGCCGAGATGGAAGACATGCTGAAGGTGATCGGTGTCGAGAGCCTCGACGCCCTGATTGACGAGACGATCCCAAAGAGCCTGCGGCAGGACACGCCCCTCGACTTCGGCGCGCCCCTGTCCGAGCGCGACATGCTGCACCGGATGCGCAGCGTGGCCGACCAGAACCACGTGCTGACGAGCCTCCTGGGCCAAGGCTATCACGGCACCGTCACCCCGCCCGCGATCCAGCGCAACATCCTCGAAAACCCGGCGTGGTATACCGCCTATACCCCCTACCAGCCCGAGATTTCGCAAGGCCGGCTGGAAGCGCTTCTGAACTACCAGACGATGATTTCCGACCTGACCGGGCTCGACGTCGCCAATGCGTCGCTTCTGGACGAAGCGACCGCCTGTGCAGAAGCCATGGTCATGGCCGAACGCGTGGCGAAGTCCAAGGCGCGGGGGTTCTTCGTCGATCAGGGCTGTCATCCGCAGAACATCGCCGTGATGAAGACCCGCGCCGCGCCGCTCGGGATCGAGGTGATCGTCGGTGATCCCGATGCGCTCGACCCCGGCGCGGTCTTCGGGGCGATCTTCCAGTATCCCGGCACCCACGGGCACCTGCTCGACCTTACACCCCTGATGGACGCGCTCCACGACGCGAATGCCATCGGAATCGTGTCGGCCGACCCCCTTGCCCTGACGCTTCTAAAGGAACCGGGCGCGATGGGCGCGGACATCGCGGTGGGCACGACCCAGCGCTTCGGCGTCCCGATGGGATACGGCGGACCGCATGCCGCCTACATGGCGACCCGCGACGCCTTCAAGCGGCAGATGCCGGGGCGGATCGTCGGGGTGTCGATCGACGCGCGGGGTAACAAGGCCTATCGCCTGTCGCTCCAGACCCGCGAACAGCATATCCGGCGCGAGAAGGCCACGTCGAACGTCTGCACCGCGCAAGCGCTTCTCGCCGTGATGGCGAGCTTCTATGCGGTCTTCCACGGGCCGGAGGGGCTGAAGGCCATTGCGCAGCGCGTCCACCTGAAGACCCTGCGCATGGCCGAGCGTCTGGAAGCGGCCGGGTTCGAGGTCGAACCCAAGGCCTTCTTCGACACGATCACCGTCGACGTCGGACTGCTCCAGAAAGGCGTGATCCATGCCGCCCGCCAGCAGGGCGTGAACCTGCGCCCGGTGGGCAAGACCAAGGTCGGCATCACCATGGACGAGGCCACCCGCGACGAGACGCTCGTCGCTGTCTGGCGCGCGTTCGGCGTCGATGCCGGCGACGCGCCTGCCACCGAGGGCCACCGGCTTCCCGAGGACCTCGCGCGGGAGAGCGATTACCTGACCCATCCGGTCTTCCACATGAACCGCGCGGAAACCGAGATGATGCGATACATGCGCCGTCTCGCCGACCGCGACCTCGCGCTCGACCGCGCGATGATCCCGCTCGGCTCCTGCACCATGAAACTGAATGCGGCAGCCGAGATGATGCCGATCTCCTGGCGCGAGTTTGCCTTCATGCATCCCTGTGCACCCGCCGCCCAGGCCAAAGGCTACCGCGCGCTGATCGAGGACCTGAAAGCCAAGCTCTGCGCGATCACCGGCTATGACGCCATGTCGATGCAGCCCAATTCCGGCGCGCAGGGGGAATATGCCGGTCTCCTGACCATCGCGGCCTATCACGCCGCGAACGGGGAAGGCGCGCGCAACATCTGCCTCATTCCGATGAGCGCCCATGGCACCAATCCGGCGTCTGCGCACATGGTCGGGATGGATGTGATCGTCGTGAAATCGGCGGCGAACGGCGACATCGATCTGGACGACTTCCGGGCCAAGGCGGAAGCCGCTGGCAACCGGCTGGCCGCCACGATGATCACCTATCCCTCGACCCACGGCGTCTTCGAGGAAACCGTGCGCCAGGTGTGCAAGATCACCCACGATCACGGCGGCCAGGTCTATATCGACGGGGCGAACCTCAATGCACTGGTCGGGCTCGTGAAACTGGGCGATCTGGGCGGCGACGTGAGCCACCTCAACCTGCACAAGACTTTTGCCATCCCGCATGGGGGCGGCGGACCGGGCATGGGCCCGATCGGCGTGAAGGCGCATTTGGCACCCCATCTGCCGGGCGATCCGCTCACCGGCGGCACGGGCGCGGTCAGTGCGGCGCCCTATGGATCGGCTTCCATCCTGCCGATCTCCTGGGGCTATATCCTGATGATGGGTGGCGCGGGGCTGACACAGGCCACGAAGGTCGCGATCCTCAACGCCAACTACATCGCCGCGCGCCTGCGCGGGGCCTATGACGTGCTCTACAAGGGGCCAACCGGCCGGGTCGCGCATGAATGTATCCTCGACACACGTCCCTTCGCCGAGAGCGCCGGGGTGACCGTGGATGACATCGCCAAGCGGCTGGTCGATTGCGGCTTCCACGCGCCGACAATGTCCTGGCCCGTGGCGGGCACACTCATGATCGAGCCGACCGAGTCCGAGACCAAGGCCGAGCTCGACCGGTTCTGCGACGCCATGCTCGCCATCCGCAACGAAATCCGCGCGATCGAGGAGGGCCGGTCGGACAGGGAGTCGAACCCGCTCAAACACGCGCCCCATACCGTCGAGGATCTCGTGGGCGCCTGGGACCGGCCCTATTCCCGCGAAGAGGGATGCTTCCCCCCGGGGGCGTTCCGGGTCGACAAATACTGGCCGCCCGTGAACCGGGTGGACAACGCTTATGGCGACCGGAACCTCGTTTGCATCTGCCCGCCGCTCGAGGATTACGCAGAGGCGGCGGAGTAGGATTTGCGGGGATCGAATGCCGCTTGCGCGGCATCCGATCCGGGGGGGGCTCTGCCCCCACACCCCCGAGGTATTTTTGAAGCAGTGAAGAGGCGCGCGGGGTCTGTGGTGGGTCGCAGAGGGTTCAGGCCCGCCGGCGGAGTTTCGCGGGCCAGGCGGTGATGCCCTTGATCGCGGAGGCGAAGGCCTTCTGCGCGAAGCGTTTCTCGACCTCGGCATAGGTCGTCTTGCCCGCGAGCACGTCGAAGAAGGACGAGGCAACCCATTGGCTTTCGGTGAGACGGCTCTTGAAATGCGTCTCGAAGGCTTCGGCATAGACGATGCCCCGGATGCGCCGGACCTTGTCGAGTTCGGACTGAATCGGTTTGACCTTGGCGAAATAGGTGCGGTCGGCTCTTGCCGGATGGCCCGCGCGGATCGCTTCTGCGGCAGCCTCGGCCGCCAGAGCACCGCTTTCGATGGCAAGCGCGATGCCTTCGCCGGTGATCGCATCGACGAAGCCCGCAGCATCGCCAGCAAGGAGCACGTTGCCGCGCCCCGGTTTCACCTTGTAGTCGCCGCCGGGCAGATGGGCGCCCTTGATCTTGACCGACGTGGGATCGACGCCCTCGTTCACGAGATACCGGTTCATCAGGGTCTTGAGGTCCTGATCCACAGACTTGATCCCGCCCAGCCCGATGGTCCGGGTCGCCCGTTTCGGGAAGTTCCAGCCATAGCCCCAGCGCACGATGCGAAAGTCGATGGACATGAGCGCATCGGGCGCGCAGGGATCGTCGACCTCGGTCTCGAACGCGAAGGCGATCTTGTCGTTGTCGAAGGCTTGGCCAAAGAGGTGCTTGGCCACCGGTGACGCCGCGCCATCCGCTCCGATAAACACGCCGTAGGTGAGCCGCCGGCCATCTTCGAGCAGGAGGGCGTTTTCCTTGTCGAGGATCTCCGCGACCCGCGTTCCCTCCATGTTGACGGCCCCGGCCCGGAGCGCCGAGCGCTGCAGCCAATGATCGAAGTCCGTCCGCATCGTATAGGTCAGGTCATAGGGCGCCTCGATCTCTCGCAGGGTCTCGCCGTTCCATTTGAAGGCGACCTTGCGGGAGGCGAGATACATGTCGTCAGGGAGTTTCGTCCCATGCACATCGGCAATCGCCGTGTGGGCGCGCGGGCTGACCAGGGCGCCGCAGAGCTTGTGCCGGGGAAACACTGACCGATCAATGAGCGCCACAGTGAGCCCGAGGTCGGCGGCCCGTTTCGCGGCGGCGGACCCCGCCGGACCCGCTCCCATCACGATGACGTCGAAATCGTCGCTCATCCCCGCACCTTTCTGGACAGTGCCTGCGGCCAGCTTCCCAGTTTCGACACCATCTTGACCATGGCATGTTTCGCCATGCGCTTCTCGATGTCGGCATAGGAGGACTGGCCCGAAACCACCTCGAACAGCGCCTCGCGCAGGCGGGTCGAGGTGCGGAGCTTTTCCTTGAACATGCCACGCGTGGCCGATCCATAGGCGATGGCGCGCATCTTCTTGACCTTCTCGAGGTCGGCCTGAATGTGTTTGACCTTGGGATAATAGGCACGGTCGGCGCGTTGCGGCCGCCCCTCGGCGATGACCTGCGCCGCGGCTTCGGCGGCATGGGCGCCGCTTTCGAGCGCGAGAGCGATGCCCTCGCCGGTGATCGCATCGACGAACCCCGCCGCATCGCCGACGAGCAGAACGTTCCCCCGTCCCGGCGTTTCGCGGTAGTCACCGAAGGGGATATGCGCGCCTTTGATCGTCACGCTGGACGGATCGAAGCCTTCGTTGCGGAGATAGCCGTCCATCGCCGCGCGCAGATCCTGATCGACGCCCCGGATCGACACGACGCCGATCGTGCGGCTTCTCGATTTGGGGAAATTCCAGCCGTATCCCCAGCGCACCACGCCGAAATCAATGGTCATCTCCGCCTGATCGGAACAGGGCGCGGGGACTTCGGTTTCATAGGCGAAGCCGATGGTGTCCGTGTCGAAGGCCTTGCCGAACAGGTGCTTGGCCAGCGGCGAGGCGACCCCGTCGGCCCCCACCAGCACCTTGTAGGTGACGCGCGTCCCATCGGCGAGGACCAGGGTGTCGTCCTGATCGAGGATGGTCTCGACCCGGGTTCCCTGACGCACCTCGGCACCCGCGGCTTCGGCCTCACGCAGGAGCCAGTGGTCGAAATCCGTGCGGTAGGTATAGATGAAATCGTAGGGCCCCTCGAAGGCGGCGAGATCCTCGCCATCCCAGCGAAAGCCCATCTTGCGGGATGCGATGTGGTAGGCGTTGGGCACATTCGCGCCGAAAATGTCCACGAGCGCCTTTTGCGAACGTGGCGTGATCCCTGCCCCGCAAAGTTTGGGGCGCGGAAAGATCGCCTTGTCGATCATCAGGACGGACAGGCCAAGGGTCCGGGCCCGTTTCGCCGCCGCCGACCCCGCCGGGCCCGCGCCCAGCACGACCAGATCGAAGGACGTGGTCTCGCTCATGCTCGTTCTTCCCGTGTCTTCGGCCCGCGTTATCAGGCCCGCGACCCCGCCGGGTCCAAGGCTACTTACGGGAAATGTCCTCTCTGGTGAAGGCGATATTGTGTCGGGCGAGCCAGTCGGCGAAACGGGCCACCTTCAAGTCGAAATCGCAGGTCGAGGGCTGGCTGTCCAAGGCCGGCTGATAGGCGACCTGAAGCGCGGTGCGCTCTTCCTCTGTGAGGTCTTGCCAGTTTCGCATATCTTTCATCCCGACCACCCTTGAACGCTGCCTTCGCCTTCCCACATATGCATCATAATGAATGTTTCCAGAGGCCCGACATGTCCCAGTCCCTGAAAATCACCTGTCTGGAGTGCGGCGCCGTGAACCGTGCGCCCTCTGACAAGCTAGGCGCGGGGCCCAAATGCGGCACCTGTGGCGCGCGGCTCATGGACGGCAAGGTCCGCGAGCTTGACCCGGCGACCCTGCAGAAAGCGTCGAAGACCGACGACGTTCCGCTGATCGTGGATTATTGGGCGCCTTGGTGCGGACCCTGCCGGATGATGGCGCCCGAGTTCCAGAAGGCCGCCCAGTCCATGAGCGGCGTCGCCCGTTTCGCCAAGATCAACACCGAAGATTTCCCCAAGGTCTCGATGAAGGCCAACATCCGGGGCATCCCGGCCCTGATCCTTTATCAGAAGGGCCGCGAGGTCGCCCGTCAGGCCGGCGCCATGCCCGCGAAATCCATCGAGGATTTCGTGCGCGCGAAATCACAGACCATTTCCTGATCGGACATGAAAACGGCCCTTCTGGCCGCTTGACAGGACGAAGAGAAAAGGCCATTTAGCACGCCGTTGGGGTCGTAGCTCAGTTGGGAGAGCGCGTCGTTCGCAATGACGAGGTCAGGGGTTCGATCCCCCTCGACTCCACCAAATTACCACCCTCGAACCATCGTTTGCGTTTCAGTCGAGAAACGCCCATGTGTCCGCACCGTCGAAGTGGCGCACCCGGACGCCGTCGAGCGCTGCGGGATCGTCCGCCAGGGCCATGTTGAAGGCACGGTTCTCGTCGATCAGGGATTGCCAATGGGTGACGCAGCCGCAGGTCGGACAGTGGTGGAAGGCGAGCGATTTCTCGCCGCGCGCGTAGCCGACCGTCGTTCCTTCACCCGTTAGAAACTGGGCCTCGCAGGGCGGCGCATAGGCCCATCGCGCGTTCAGGCGACGACAGGCCGAGCAATTGCAGACCGTGAGCTTCGGGGGCCGCGTGATTTCAAACCGCACGGCCCCGCAGAGACAGGACGCCCCGATCCAGTCATCCGTCGATGCGGATTCTCGCGTTGGTCGGGTCATGCGGGCTGTCCTCGACGATTTCGCAATCCCAAAGCTCGCCCTGCATGCGCACCTTGAGCTTCTGGCCGACCGTGGCCAGCTCAGGCGCAACATAACCCATGCCGATGGATTTTCCGAAGACTTCCGAATAGCCACCCGACGTCAAGCGCCCGATCTTCTTGCCGTCGAGCAAGAGCGCCTCGCGGCCCCAGGGGTCGGCGTCCGACGGCCCGTCGATGAGCACGGTGACGCACATCGACCGGATGCCGGTGGCGACCATGGCGTCCTTGCCGTGGAAGTCCTTGTCCAGATCCACGAAGCGGTCGAGCCCGGCCTCCAGCGGAGTCGCGTCGCGGCCAAGCTCGGTGCCGAAGGCGCGGTAGGATTTCTCCTGCCGGAGCCAGTTCTGCGCCCGCGCACCCGCCGGTTTCAGACCGTATTTCTCGCCCGCCTTCATCAAGAGATCCCAGAGGTAATTCTGCATCTCGATCGGGTGGTGAAGTTCCCAGCCAAGCTCGCCGGTATAGGCCACGCGGATCGCCATGACCGGGCACATCTTCAATTCGATGTTGCGCATCGACAGCCACGGGAAACGCTTGTTGGATAGCGCCGTTTCCGGGTCGGCGTCCACGATCAGTTCCTTCAGGATGTCGCGGGCGTTGGGACCGGCAAGGGCGAAACAGCCATAGCGGGTGGTCACGTCCTCGCGGTTGATCCGGCCGAACTCGGGTTCCATGTCCTCGATCGCCTTGTAGAGATAATCCTCGTCATAGGCATGCAGACCCCCGGCGGACACAAGGTAATAGCTGTCCTCGGCCTCGCGCACGATGGTGTATTCGGTGCGCGTCGTGCCAGCGGAGGTGAGCGCATAGGTAAGGTTGATGCGCCCGACCTTCGGCAGTTTGTTCGTGGTGAACCAGTCGAGGAAGGCGGTCGCACCCGGCCCGGAAATCCGGTGCTTGGCAAAGGCGGTCGCATCCACGATGCCGCAGGTTTCGCGTATCGCTTTCGCTTCGGCCTGTGCATATTGCCACCACTCGCCGCGCCGGAAGGACCGCGCGTCGTGGTCGAAGTTCGACGGCGCATCCAGCGGGCCGTAGTAGTTCGGACGCTCGAAGCCGTTCACCACGCCGAATTGCGCGCCCAGCGCTTTCTGCCGGTCATAGGCGGGGCCGGTGCGTAGCGGACGGCAGGCTTCGCGCTCTTCGTCCGGGTGGTGCAGGATAAAGACGTGCTCGTAGCATTCTTCGTTCTTGCGCGCGGCGAACTCGGTGGTCATCCAGTCCTGCCCGTAGCGTTTCGGGTCGAGCGACGCCATGTCGATCTCGGCCTCGCCCTCGACCATCATCTGGGCGAGGTAATAGCCCGTGCCACCCGCGGCGGTGATCCCGAAGCTGAAACCTTCCGCCAGCCACATGTTGCGCAGGCCCGGCGCGGGACCGACAAGCGGGTTGCCGTCCGGCGTGTAGCAGATCGGGCCGTTGAAGTCGTCCTTCAGACCCACGGTCTCGGACGAGGGCAGACGGTGGATCATCGACATATATTCTTCTTCGATCCGCTCGAGATCGAGGGGGAAGAGGTCGGCACGGAAGCTGTCGGGCACGCCATGTTCGAACCGGGCGGGCGCACCGGCCTCGTATGGGCCGAGGATCCAGCCGCCGCGTTCCTCGCGGACATACCATTTCGCGTCGGCATCGCGCAGAACCGGGTGCTGCGGGTTTGTCTTGCGCCATTCGACCAGCGCGGGATCGGGCTCGGTCACGATGAACTGGTGCTCGACCGGGATCGCCGGGGTCTTGATCCCCAGAAGCTTCGCGGTGCGCTGCGCATGGTTGCCGGTCGCGGTCACAACGTGTTCGGCATGGATTTCAAAGCGCTCCTCGGTCGGCACGAGGTTGCCGCCCTTCTCGCCCATGACGACGCCCGAGACGATCCAGTGATCTCCCGCCCAGACATAGCTGTCGACCTGCTTCTTCCGTTCGATGGTCACGCCGCGCTGACGGGCGCCCTTGGCCATCGCCATGGTGACGTCGGCGGGGTTGATGTAGCCGTCGGTGGGGTGGAAGAGCGCGCCAATGAGGCCGTCGGTATTCACCAGCGGCCAGCGTTCGCCGATCTCTTTCGGCGTCAGGAATTCGTGCGGGATACCGACGGTCTCGGCGGTCGAGGAATAAAGCTGATACTCGTCCATCCGCGCCTGCGTCTGCGCCATGCGCAGGTTGCCGACGACAAAGAAGCCGGCGTCAAGCCCGGTTTCTTCTTCCAGGGACTTGTAGAACTTGACCGAGTAGTCGTGGATATGGGTCGTCGCGTAACCCATGTTGAACAGCGGCAAGAGCCCGGCCGCGTGCCATGTGGACCCCGACGTCAGTTCGTCGCGTTCAAGCAGCACAACATCGTCCCACCCGGCCTTGGCCAAGTGATAGGCGATCGAGGTCCCGACCGCGCCCCCACCGACAACCAGCGCCTTCACATGCGTTTTCATCCCGCGACTCCTTGGATTTCGTTAGGCGCACATTGCCGCACCTGCAAAACCGCGGGCAGGATGGCCCGACACTTCAAGTTGGAAAAACGACGCGCGGCCTGTCGCGCGGCGATTTCAGCGGTTCAGAGACGCTAGAAACCGGTCAACCGGGAGCACGGGACGCAGAATCGCGGCCAAGTCGTCCAGGACAGGATCGAGGGGGTCGAAGAGCGCGTAGCAGACGAAGTCTTCCACGATGGCCGCCTGCTGTTCGAACCCATAGGTCAGGAACTCCGGCCTCCCCTCGGTCGTGAAGAAATAAGGATCGCGTGATCTTATGCTCTCACCCCCCGACAGGAATGGCGTATAGCCTGTGGTCTCTCGGTTCTGCCATTGCCAGACATGGACCAGCTCATGCGCCATGAGGATCGACGAGGGGAACTTGGCCGTCTCGGGCAGGCCTTCAAAGGCATCGTGGGGATAGTATTTGAACGAAAAGAAGATGTTCGAATCGAGCACGAAAGCCGCGGGCCAGTTCCATTCCCGACGCGGCGAGGGACGACGCACGCACAGGTCGTCGGGTGCCTTCACGACAGGGGCAGGTTCGGACCCGGCGCTCACCGGTTCGGGTTTCGGCTTCATGGGCAGCGGGATCACGCCCAGACCCGCGGTCACGATCACCTCGGAGGTATCGAGCGTGTCGCCGAAGAGGTTCTTGGCGAAGACCTGTTCGTTGACGGTCAATGACCGCGCACAGCCGGAAACGGCAAGAACAAGTGACAGCAGAAGGAGAGGGACGCGCATCGCGGCTCCGTCATGAGGCGGCAGTCGGGCCAGACTATTCGATTTGGCGCCGGGGAAAACCCCGATCAGAGCATTCCGGGTACAACGAGGTCCGGTGGCCGGTGACCGTCGTCGAAGGTCTTGATGTTGATGATGACCTTCTCGCCCATTTCGATCCGCCCCTCGACGGTGGCCGACCCCATATGCGGCAGGAGCACCACGTTCTCGAGTTCGCGCAGGCGCGGGTTCACGTCGGAGCCGTTCTCGAAGACGTCGAGCCCCGCACCGGCCAGTTCCCCGGCCCGGAGCATCCGCGTCAGCGCGTTCTCGTCGATGACCTCACCGCGCGAGGTGTTGATGATGACCGCCTCGGGCTTCATGAGTTTCAGTCGCCGCGCGTTCATCAGGTGGAAGGTCGAAGGCGTGTGCGGCGCGTTGATCGACAGCACGTCCATCCGGCTCACCATCTGGTCCAGGCTTTCCCAATAGGTCGCCGACAACTCGGCCTCGGTGTCGGGATGGAGCCGTTTGCGGCTGTGGTAGTGAACCTGCATGCCAAAGACATTGGCCCGCCGCGCCACCGCCTGGCCGATCCGGCCCATGCCCAGAACGCCAAGCCGCTTGCCCGCGATCCGTGACCCCAGCATGTTCGACGGCGACCAGCCGGTCCATTCGCCGGCGGCCATCTGACGGATGCCTTCGGGCAGTTTGCGCGCGACCGCGATGATCAGGGCGATCGCCATGTCGGCGGTATCGTCCGCACTCACACCCGGCGTATTCGACACAAGGATCCCGCGCTGGCGCGCGGTCCCGATGTCGATGTGGTCGACGCCCGCGCCATAGTTCGCGATCAGCTTCAGCCGGTCGCCCGCCCCCGCCAGCATCGCTTGGTCGATGGTGTCCGTCAAAGTCGGCACGAGCACGTCGCAACGCTTCATCGCATCCGAGAGGGCCTCGCGGGTCATGGGAACGTCGGTTTCGTTGAACTCGACATCGAAGAGGTCCCGCATCCGCGCCTCGACCGCCTCCGGCAACCGTCGCGTTACGACAACACTCAACCGATTCTGAGCCATCAAATGCCTCCCGTGGCTTTCTTTTTCGGCGCGTCGCCTTCATCGTGTCAGGGAACGCAAAAGGGCACAAGCCCGAGCAGGCGGCAAGCGCGAAACAATATTGCGCAGCCAAAAACAAAACGCGTTCACGGGCAGAGTAGTATGACGAAGATAGGCGCAGTTCTCGCGTTCATTGGCGTTGTCGCAGGGATTCTCGTTTCTGCGGCCGAAGCGCATGCGGCCGAGCGGGGTCCGGTGACGAACCTGCCCATGCCGCGTTACGTGTCGCTCAAGACCAGTGAAGCGAACGTCCGGCGGGGGCCTTCCCTGACGCATCGGATCGACTGGGTGTTCACGCGCCGGGGCATGCCGCTCGTCGTGACGGGCGAGTTCGGTCATTGGCGCCGAGTGCAGGACCGCGACGGAGTCGGCGGCTGGATTCACTATTCGCTGGTGTCAGGCGCCCGCACGGGGATCGTCGACGACGATCTCGCGCCGGTCCTCGCCCGGGCCGCGTCCGACGCGCAGGTGAAAGCACGACTGGAGGTCGGCGTGATCGTCGCCTTCGACAAATGCGGACCTGAATGGTGCCGCGTCAAGGCCGGGGGATACAAAGGATGGATGGAGAAGACCGCACTCTGGGGCGTTGGACCGGACGAAACCTTCGAGTAACCCTCGAGGAAATCGCCTCTCCCGTCGCCGCCCGAATGCTCGCCCGGCAGGGGCAGCGCATGTTGGTCATCCATGCCGAAGGCCCGCTCGTCGGGTCGGTTCTGAGCGGCAACGACGGCTTCTTTCCGAAACTCGCGCAACGCGCCCTGCGAGACGGGATCCAGACCCGCGTCGTGCGGGCCGGGACCCGCCAGGCCGAGATGATGGCGGACCCGGCCTACGGCCATGTCCACCTGAATTTCGGATTGAAGCCCGGCTATGCCCCCAACTCACTTCACGTCGGGCCGGGGCCGATCTCGGGCTTTTGGTATCTGGATGAGGTGGGCACCGACTGGCATTCCTCGATCCGCTTCATGCCCTTCGCGCCCGAACGCATCCTGCGCGACGAGGCCGAGTATTTCTTCCACGGCGTCACCGGATGGATGCTCGACCACAACGTCTCGATCCTGAAGCAGCCCGACCGGGTCCAGCTCGAACCCGCGCGCGCGACGATCTTCTGTCAGGAGATCGAACAGGATGCGGAACGGTCGCATTTCCTCAACACCGAACAGATCATCCGCACGGTCGCCGAGCATGACCGTAACCGCGTCATCTACGTCAAACCCCACCCCGCCCAGTCCAAGCCGATGCGGCGTGACATCATGACCGTGGCGCAGGACTATCCCAACCTGCGGGTGACGGATGCCTCGGTCCACGACCTGGCCGCCGCCGCCGATGTCGTGATCACCCAGAACTCCGGCGCCGGGTTCGAGGCGCTGATGCAGAAGAAGCCCGTCATCACCTGCGCCAAGTCCGACTACTGGCACGCGACCCTCACCGCGCGCAGTTGCGGGGACCTGCGCGAAGCCATGGACTTCGCGCCCGAGGCGATGGCCGACTTCCCCTATGAGAAGTATTTCTTCTGGTATCTGCACCGCAATCTGCTGGAAGAAGCCAAGGACAATTTCGCCGAACGCGCCTGGGCGAAAATCTCGGACAAAGCCTTTATCTGACTCCCGATCCGTCCTAGGGAATACGCCACGAAATACGGGGCGCGACCATGGCTAACGCGACGACACGCATGAACCTTTCGGCGGGCATCGCTTCCTCCGTTGTCGCGCTCACACTGGTGGCCCTGAAGCTCTGGGCGCTTGGCGGCACCAATGCGCTCTCCGTCGCCGCCTCGCTCGCCGACAGCGCCATGGACCTCATGGTGTCGCTGGGCGGTCTGGCCGCGATCGTTTATGCCGCCCGCCCCGCCGACGAAGACCACGCCTTCGGTCACTCGAGCGCCGAAGACCTCGCCGCGCTTGGTCAGTCCCTTTTCATCCTCGTCGCGGCCGGGATCATCGGCTGGGCCTCGATCGAACGACTTCTGTCGGACGACCCTGTCGCGCTCGCCCAACAGGGTCGCGGGATGGCCGTCATGGGTATCTCGATCGTCCTGACCCTTGGGCTGGTCTCGTGGCAGCGCTACGTCGCGCGAAAGACGGGCAACAAGGTCGTTGCGGCGGACAGCCTCCATTACCTCGGCGACCTTCTTCCCAATCTGGGCGCGATCCTGTCGCTCTGGGCCTCGGCCGCCTTCGGACTTGCCTCGATCGACAGCATCGTTGCCATCGGGGCCGCGATCCTTCTGGCGGTGGGTGCGGTCCGGATCTTCAAGGGCGCCTTCGATGCGCTGATGGACCGGACCACCGACCCGGAACTTGTGGAAAAGATCAGCGCACTCGTGGCCGACTTTCCCGGCGTCTACGGGCACCACGACCTCAAGACGCGCAGCGCAGGCTCCGTGACCTTCGTCAACCTGCACATCGAACTGGACGGCAGCCAGTCGCTCGACGAAGCGCATGCCATCGGGGCCGCGCTCCGGCGCAAGATCCTGACCACCTTTCCGGGAACCGACGTGCTCATCCACAAGGACCCGGTCGGGGTGGAACCGCACCCCGACGACCCCTCTCGCCAATGAAAAAACGCCCCTCCGAAGAGGGGCGTTCGTGACAACAGCACGTAACCCGTCAGCTCGCGTCGGTGTAGCGTACTTCCGGTGTCGACTTGGTCAGACGCACCTGCAGCCGGTTGAGCGCGGTGACATAGGCCTTCACGCTCGCCACCACCGTATCGGTATCCGCCGATTGCCCGGTCGAAATCCGCCCGTCCTCGGCCAGACGCACCGACACCGTTGCCTGCGCATCGGTGCCTTCGGTCACGGCCGAGACCTGGTAGAGCTCCAGCCGCGCCTTGGTCGGAAACAGCGCCTTCACCGCGTTGAAGGCCGCGTCGACAGGACCGTCGCCGGTCGTCTCGACGCTGTGCTCTGTGCCGTCGATGTCGAGCGTCATCTCGGCGCTTTGCGGGCCTTCGGTGCCACAGACGACGCGGAGTTTCTTGAGCTTGATCCGCTCGTTCACCTTGTCGCCCGCCGTGTCGGTCATGAGCGCGATGATGTCGTCGTCGTAGACCTCTTTCTTGCGGTCGGCCAAGGCCTTGAAGCGCACGAACATGTCCTTGAGCTGGTTGTCCCCGACCTCATAGCCCAGGTTTTTCAGCTTGTCCTTCAGCGCGGCTCGGCCCGAGTGTTTGCCCAGGGGCAGCGAGGACGAAGCGAGGCCGATGTGCTCGGGGCGCATGATCTCGAAGGTCTCGGCGTTCTTGAGCATGCCGTCCTGATGGATGCCGCTTTCATGGGCGAAAGCATTCTTGCCGACGATGGCCTTGTTGAACTGGACCGGGAACCCCGAGACCTGAGACACCCGGCGCGAGATGTTCATGATCCGACGCGTGTCGATCTGCGTCTCATAGGGCATGATGTCGTTGCGCACGCGCAGCGCCATCACGATTTCTTCCAGCGCGGCGTTTCCTGCACGCTCGCCAAGCCCGTTGATCGTGCACTCGACCTGACGCGCACCTGCCTCGACAGCGGCGAGGCTGTTGGCGGTCGCCAGGCCGAGGTCGTTGTGGCAATGGGTCGAGAACACCACACTGTCGCCGCCCGGCACCTTTTCGATCAGCATCCGGATCAGATCGGCGCTTTCGCGCGGGGCAGTATAGCCCACGGTGTCGGGAATGTTGATCGTCGTCGCCCCGGCCTTGATCGCGATCTCCACGACCCGGCAGAGGTAATCATGTTCGGTCCGCGTCGCATCCATCGCCGACCACTGCACGTTGTCGCAGAGGTTGCGGGCATGGGTCACCGTCTCGTGGATCAGGTCAGCCATCTGATCCATCGTCAGGTTCGGAATGGCGCGGTGCAGCGGCGAGGTGCCAATGAAGGTGTGGATACGGGGCTTCGCGGCATGGCTCACGGCTTCCCAGCAACGGTCGATGTCGGTCTTGTTGGCCCGCGCCAACCCGCAGATCACCGAGTTCTTCGAGCGGACGGCGATTTCCTTCACCGCCTCGAAGTCGCCTTCCGACGCGATGGGAAAACCCGCCTCGATGATGTCCACGCCCATGTCGTCGAGCATCTCGGCGATCTCGAGCTTTTCCTCGTGGGACATGGTCGCGCCGGGCGACTGTTCGCCGTCACGCAGGGTAGTGTCGAATATCAGGACGCGGTCCTGTTTGGTCGTATCGGTCATGAAAAGTCTCTTTTTCTCAGTCTCAGCCTGGGGTTCGCTGGCGCGGACACATACCCCTGAGCGCTCGCGCCGACGGCACGCTCAGAGGCGGCTAAGAAGAAGCAGGACGGCAAGGATCGCCGGATGCCGGGTGGCACCGTTCTGGATCGCATTATGAGCCGTCGTTGTCATGGCAGCGATTTATACGCGAGATGCCGTGAATGAAAAGCCTAATCTTCAGGCGACTGAACCGGGGTATGGGCGCAGGCGTATAGGCCAGATGAAGAAAAAGGCTCTCATTCTCGGCGCTTCTGGCGGGATCGGATCGGCGATCACCCGACGACTGGAGGCGGCCGGCTGGTCCGTCACGGGCCTGTCGCGGAGCGCGGATGGCTTCGACTATGCCGATCCCGACCGGGTCGATACGCTCCTGTCCGACATCGACACGACCTTCGATATGATCTTCATCGCGACCGGCGCATTGGAGATCGACGGGACCGGGCCAGAAAAGGCGCTCAGGCAACTGGACGCCGATGCGATGGCCGCGCAATTCCGGGTCAATACCATCGGCCCGGCGATGATCCTGCGGCACGCGGCGCGGCTCCTGCCCCGCGACCGGGAGGCCCGACTGGCGGCCCTGTCTGCCCGGGTCGGGTCGATCGGGGACAATGCGCTCGGGGGCTGGTATGGCTACCGCGCCGCGAAGGCCGCGCTCAACCAGATCGTGCACACCGCTTCCATCGAACTTGCCCGCACCCATCCGCAGGCCGTCTGCGTCGCGCTCCATCCCGGCACCGTCGCGACGCCCCTGACAGAGGTGCACGGACGCGGCCACGACAAGCACTCACCGGACGAGGCCGCAAGGCATCTTATGGGCGTGCTGGACCGGCTGACGCCCGCGGACAGTGGCCACCTCTTCGACTGGCGCGGCGACCCGATCCCATGGTGAGGCTAGTGCTGGTTCTGGGCGACCAGCTCTCGCCGGAACTCTCTGCGCTGGCCGAGGCCGACCGTGACCGGGACGTCGTGGTCATGGCCGAGGTGCGCGGCGAGGCGGGCACGCCCAAGCATCATCCCAAGAAGATCGCGCTCATCTTCGCCGCGATGCGCAAATTCGCCGCCCGCCTTCAAGACGAAGGCTGGACGGTCGATTATGCCCGCCTTGAAGATCCGGCGAACGCCCAGAACATTTCGGGCGAGCTTCTGCGCCGTGCCGAGGCGCGTGGCGCGAAGGAAGTGCTGGCGACTACGCCGGGGGACTGGCGGCTGATCGAGATGCTGGACGATCATCCGCTCAGGGTGACGCGTCTGCCCGATACCCGGTTCATCGCGACCGAAGCAGAGTTCCGGACCTGGGCGAAGGACCGCAAGTCGCTGCGCATGGAGTGGTTCTACCGCGAGATGCGGCGCAAGACCGGGATTCTCATGGACGGCGATACCCCGGCGGGTGGTCAGTGGAATTTCGACAAGGAGAACCGAAAGCCACCGCGCGACGATCTGTTTCGCCCGGAACCGCCCGTCTTTGCCCCCGACCCGATCACCGAAGCGGTGCTCGATCTTGTCGAGGCCAACTTCAGCGACCATTTCGGCGATCTCCGGCCTTTCGGCTTTCCCACTACCCACGAGGACGCCGAGCGCGCCGCGCGGGATTTCATCGACAACCGGCTGGAGCAATTCGGGACCTATCAGGACGCGATGCTCACCGGGGCCGACTTCCTTTATCACTCGGTCCTCTCTCCGGCGCTCAACATCGGTCTGCTCGATCCGCTCGCGCTCTGCAAAATGGCAGAGGAAGCCTATCGCGCCGGCCGCGTTCCGATCAATTCGGCCGAGGGCTTCATCCGCCAGATCCTGGGCTGGCGCGAATACGTGCGCGGGATCTGGGCGCTGGACGGTCCAGGTTACATGGAGCGCAACGTGCTGCGCCATGACCGCGCACTTCCGTGGCTCTACTGGGGCGGCGAGACGCGCATGGCCTGCATGGCCGACGTGGTGCGGGCGACGCGGGAAAACGCCTATGCCCACCATATCCAGCGCCTCATGATCACAGGGAATTTCGCACTCATCGCAGGGCTCGATCCGGCGCAGGTGCAGGACTGGTATCTTCGGGTCTATGCCGATGCCTTCGAATGGGTCGAAGCGCCCAATGTGGTCGGCATGAGCCTGTTCGCCGATGGCGGGATGCTCGCCTCCAAACCTTATGCGTCCTCTGGAAGCTACATCGACCGCATGTCGGATTACTGTGGCACCTGCCCCTATGACGTGAAGCGGCGGACCGGCGATGACGCCTGTCCCTTCAACTCGCTCTACTGGGCGTTTCTCCACCGGCACGCGGATCGATTCTCATCCAACCCAAGGATGAGTCCCATCATGGCGACATGGCGCAGGATGTCGGCCTCCGACCGGGAGGATATCCTGTACTCAGCCCAGACATTCCTAGAAAAGCTCGATCGGGGCGAACCAGTTTAACAAAGTATTTCATATACTTCTATGTTTTTCGGCTGATTTCAGCCAGCTTGCAATAACTTGCATTTGCGGCTCGTATTTTAGGAGTGGCTGCTGTATCTTCTGGTTGTATCGACCGTTCCATGACACAGAAAGGACCCCCCGTGGAAAAGCAGCGCAAACGCAAGAGCGCGGCAGACCGGAGGGCGGAGATCGTAGACACAGTCATCGAACTTTCCGCCGCCCTGGGACCTGACCGCGTCACCACTCAGCACCTCGCGGATGCCGTCGGCGTGACGCAGCCGGCTATCTTCCGGCACTTCGCCACCAAGACCGAAATCTGGGAAGCGGTCGGCGCCCGCATCGTGAACCAGATCGAGACGGTCGCCATCGACGTGGCCGACTGCGACGAACCCGTGTCGACCTACATCCGCGAATTGACTGCGCTTGTGCGCAGCTACCCTGCCCTGCCCAGCATCGTCACCTCGCGGGAGTTGCAGGCCGAAAGCGAAGGGCTTCGCAAGGCCATCGTTGCCGCGCTCGACGCCTGCGGCACCCAGATCGCCCGGCTGATCTCCAAGGGTCAGAACAACGGGACCTATCGCAACGACCTCGAGGCTGCGGCCATCGCGCGTCTTGTAACCTCGTCCTGCATGGGGCTCTGCACGGCATGGGTCGTGGCCGACCATGACTTCGACCTGATGGAGCGCGGGAGCGAACTCGCATCCACGCTCGAAACCACGCTGGCGCCCTGCTGACCGGGTGCTACGGCCATAATTGAACGTCCAAGGGGCGGACTGACTGCAATCATCCGCCCAAACAAATTCCTACATTTGAATTTGATCTTCCGTTTCGGCGCATCCCGCTGTATACCGTCCTTGCGAACTGGACAGAATGGTTCAATCCGGTCGTGATCGGGCGGCACCCTGTCGGGGGCCGGAGGGAGGAACGTCATGGCACATATCGTCGTGCTCGGGGGAGGTCTGGGGGGAACGATCCAGGCCTATGAGCTCAAGGAAACCTTGAACAAGAGCGACAAGATCACGCTCGTATCCAACAAGCCCTACTTTCAGTTCACACCTTCGAATCCCTGGGCGGGCGTCGGCTGGCGCAACAAGAAGGAGCTGACGGTCGATCTGGCTCCGGTCATGAAGCGGCGCGGGATCGAGTTCATCTGCGACGGCGCGGCCAAGCTCCTGCCCGAGGACAACAAGATCCAGCTCGAAAGCGGTGCCGAGCTGTCCTACGATTATCTCATCATCGCGACCGGGCCGGAGCTTGCCTTCGACGAGATCGAGGGCTTCGGTCCCGAAGCGCATACGAATTCTGTCTGCACCATCGAGCACGCCGAGAAATCCGGCGGCAAGGGCGGCACATGGGAGGCCTTCTGCCAGAACCCCGGCCCCATCGTCGTGGGCGCCGTGCAGGGGGCGAGCTGCTTCGGCCCGGCCTATGAGTATCTTCTCACCCTCGACACCGACCTGCGCCGGCGCAAGATCAAGCACAAGGTCCCGATGACCTTCGTGACGTCCGAGCCTTATGTGGGGCACCTGGGACTTGGCGGCGTGGGCGACACGAAAGGGATGCTGGAAAGCGCGCTGCGTGACCGGGACATCAAGTGGATCACCAATGCCCGCACCGACAGGTTCACGGCGGAAGCGGTCCATGTAACCGAGTTCAACGAAGACGGGACCGAAAAGAAAACCCACGAGGTCCCTGCCAAGTACAAGATGATGCTGCCCGCCTTCCGAGGCATACCGGCGGTGCGCGGGATCGAAGGGCTCGTCAATCCGCGCGGCTTCATCATCGTGGACGAATACCAGCGCAATCCGAAATACCGCAACATCTTCGGGATCGGCGTGGCCATCGCCATTGCCCCGCCCGTGGCGACACCGGTGCCGACCGGAGTGCCCAAGACCGGCTTCATGATCGAAAGCATGGTGACGGCGACGGCGCATAACCTGCCGCGCGTCCTGCGCGGCGAAGAGCCCAACAACCTGCCGTCGTGGAACGCGCTCTGCCTTGCCGACTTCGGCGACCGGGGTGCGGCCTTCCTCGCCATGCCGCAGAACCCGCCGCGCAACGTGAATTGGACCTCGGAAGGGCGCTGGGTGCATTGGGCCAAGCTCGCGTTCGAATGGTATTTCATCCGCAAGGTGAAAAAAGGCGTGAGCGAGCCGTGGTATGAAAAGACGATGATGAAGATCCTGAAGATCAACAAGATCGAGGGCGGTCACTGACCCCCGGCGGGGCGCCCCGCCATCCGTGACATGTGAAAGGGCCGCCCGGTGGGACGGCCCTTTTTTCCGATCAGCGCGGTCGCGTGTCAGTAAAGCCCGGAGCTGCCCAAGGTGCCGCCGGATGCCGATGGGGCCGGGAACGAGGGCTCCGGTGCAGGCGCCGGTGCGGGCGCCGGGACCGGCTGCGGCACCGGTTCGGGTTCCGGCTCCGGTTCCGGGGCAGGCTCGGGTGCAGGCGCAGGGGCAGGTGCGGGTTCCGGCGTCGGCGCGGGGGCCGGGGCCGGCTCCGGTTCAGAGACGGGCTCGGCCTCTGCTTGCGGCGCAGGTTCTTCGGCCGCGGGCTCCTCGGCTTCGGTGGTCTCGGGCTCGGGCTCTGCCGCGGCCGCGTCCGCCACCGGAACCGGGACCGGTTCTGCGGCAGGGTCGGTCACGTCGGCAGTCATCGGCGCCGGTGTGCCACCCTCGTACATCGACGACAGGATGCCGTTGACCCACTCGCCCGACTGCTGCTCGCCCGAGGCATAGACCACGGTCCCCTGCCCCTGCCGCAGGTCATTGGCGAAGCCGCCTTCGTAGACGTCGCCGTTCGGATAGGTGGCCTTGCCGGTGCCGTCCTTCAGCCCGGCCTTCCACTCGCCCTCATAGATGAACCCATCCGTCAGCGTCAGCGTCCCGGTGCCATCATAGCGCCCCGCAGCCCAGCCGCCGGTATAGGTCGAACCGTCGGCATAGGTTTCGCTCCCCTGACCGTCGCGTTTGCCGGACTTCCAGTTGCCTTTGTAGCCATGCCCCTCGGGATAGGTCAGCGTGCCTTCGCCTTCGAAGAGCGCCGAGGCGAAGCCGCCTTCATAGGTCGCGCCGGTCGGATAGGTCGCCCGACCCGTGCCCTCGATCACCCCGTCGCGCCAGCCGCCCACATAGGTGCCGCCATCGGGATAGGTGATGGTGCCCTGCCCGTCGGGAAGCCCGGCGCGAAAGGTGCCCTGATAGACCGATCCGTCGGGATAGGTGACGGTTCCTTCGCCCTCGATCTGGCCGTCTACCCAGTTCCCGTCATAGCTGTAGCCGTCGGTGCCCGTGAACACGCCCGCACCCGAGCGGTGATCGGCCGCGAAATTACCGGTGTAGCTGTCGCCATTGGCATAGGTGACCGTGCCCTCGCCCGACCGCGCCCCTTCGACGAAGGCTCCGGTATAGACGTCGCCATTGGCCTGCGTGAGTGTGCCCTGACCGTGCATCTGCCCGTTGGCCCATTCCCCTTCGTAGCGCATGCCGTCCGCGCCCTCGAAGGTGCCCGTGCCGGACCGCTGGTCGCCCACGAAACCGCCCTCGTAGGTCGAGCCGTCAGGATAGCTCTCGCGGCCCTGGCCGTCTTTCTTTCCCATGTTCCAGTCGCCGGTGTAGGTGAGCCCCGAGGGGCTGACCATCGTGCCGCGTCCATGGTGGAGCGCCTCGCGCAAGCCGCCTTCGTAGGTCACGCCATTGGCGTAGCTCGCCATGCCGTCGCCGGTGATCTTGCCGTCGATCCAGTCACCTTCGAAACTCGATCCGTCCGCGAAGGTGATCTTGCCGAACCCATGCGGCTTGCCGGCCGCAAAGTTGCCTTCATAGACCGATCCATTCGGGAACCGCGCCACGCCCTCGCCCCGGATTTCGCCTTCGACGAAGGTGCCGGAGTATTCATAGCCGGTCGGCGTGCGCAGGGTGCCCGACCCATGCGGCTGCCCGTCCTTGAAGGTGCCTTCATAGACGCGTCCGTCGTCGTATTGCATCGTCTCGACCTGCGCGACGGCCCCGCCCGCCACCAACGCGAGCGTGGCAGCAAGGGGAAGAATGTGACGGAAACGGCTTCTCATGTGCATCCTTGGGGATTTCCTCGGGTCTACCGGGTGGCGCGGGCTATCCGGACGTATTGCGCGGAAACCTAAAGTCCCCGGCGAAGGGAGACAATTGTTTTTCCATGACAATCGCGGCACTCGGCTTTTCTGCGCTCGCAAAGGCGACTAAAGGTGTCGATGACCCGACGAAGGAACACCCATGACCGAGACGATCAAACTCGCTCTGGCGCAGTTGAACCCCACCGTGGGCGACATCCCCGGCAACGCGGCCAAGGCGATCTCGGCCTGGGAAGAGGCGAAGGCCGCCGGAGCGGATGCGGTCATGCTCACGGAGGCCTTCCTGACGGGCTATCAGCCGCAGGATCTGGTGATGCGCCCGGCCTTCTGGGCCGAGGCGATGGAGACCTGCGAGGCACTGGCCCGCGACTGTGTCGAGGGTCCCGTGATGGGGATCGGCTGTCCGTTCCATGACGGGAAATCGCTCTATAATGCCTTCTGGATCCTCGAAGGCGGCAAGGTCCGGCATCGGATCCTGAAACAGCTTCTGCCCAATGAAACGGTGTTCGACGAGAAGCGTCTCTTCACCGCTGCACCGCCGCAGGACCCGATCAAGCTCAAGGGTCTCTGCCTTGGCATTCCGATCTGCGAGGACGCCTGGTGGCCCGATGCGGTCTGCGCCGACCTGGCGGAAAAGGGGGCCGAAGTGCTCTTCGTGCCCAATGGGTCGCCCTACTACCGGGGAAAGGTCGCGCATCGGCACGACGTGATAAGGGGCCGGGTCGAAGAGACCGGGCTTCCTCTCGTCTATCTCAACATGGTCGGCGGACAGGACGATCAGGTCTTCGAAGGCGCGAGCTTCGGCATGGACGTGCAGGGCGAGCTTGCCTTTCAGTTCCCCCAGTTCGACGAGGTGACGCGAATTGTCACGCTCGAGAAGGGTGCGGACGGCTGGCGCATCGTGCCGGCCGCGGTGGCGCCGGCCCTCCCCGACCACGAAGCCGATTACCGCGTGATGACGGAAAGTCTGCGCGACTACATGCGCAAGACCGGGTTCAGGAAGGTTCTTCTTGGCCTCTCCGGCGGGATCGACAGTGCGATCGTCGCAACCATCGCGGCGGACGCGCTGGGACCAGAGAACGTGCGCTGCGTGATGCTGCCCTCGGAATACACCTCGGAAGGCTCGCTCGACGACGCCGAAGCGCTCGCCAAGAACCTTGGTTGCCGCTACGACTACGTGCCGATCTCCGGCCCCCGCGCCGCAGTGACCGAGGCGCTCGCGCCGCTCTTCGAGGGCACGCAACCCGATCTGACCGAGGAGAACATCCAGTCGCGCCTGCGCGGGCTGCTCCTCATGGCGCTGTCCAACAAATTCGGGGAGATGCTGCTCACCACCGGCAACAAGTCCGAAGTCGCCGTCGGTTATGCGACGATCTATGGCGACATGGCCGGGGGCTACAACCCGATCAAGGACCTCTACAAGACCCGCGTCTTCGACGCCTGCCGCTGGCGCAACGCCAATCACCGCGACTGGATGTTGGGCCCGGCCGGCCAAGTGATCCCGGTCTCGATCATCGACAAGCCGCCCAGCGCGGAACTGCGCGACGACCAGAAGGATTCGGACAGCCTGCCACCCTACGAGGTGCTCGACCCGATTCTCGAAGGCTTGGTGGATCACGAACTCTCCATCGCGGAACTTGTCGCAAAGGGCTTCGACCGCGAGACGGTGAAACGGGTGGAGCGCCTGATTTTCATCAGTGAATACAAACGCTTCCAGTCCGCGCCCGGCGCGCGCCTCACGATGCGCAGCTTCTGGCTGGACCGGCGCTATCCCATCGTGAACCGCTGGCGCGACAAGACCTGACGCGCCGCGCGCGACGCCGTGACCCATTGACGCGGAACAATCCGCCTTCCTAATCCGTTGTGCGACCCTTCGAGACGACAGGACCAAACAATGGCCACGAGCTATGACGTCATATCCGGCCCGCCACCGCAGCGGGAGTTCCGCTTGGCGGGGACCGCGCTGACCGCGGTCACCGGCGGGATGCTCCTGTGGCTCGCGCAGACGACCGATCTGGTTGCGCTCATGCGCTCGCCGGTCGTGGTGCTTCTGGTGCTGCCCGTGGCGCTCGGCGTAATGCTGATCTGGCTGGGAGTCAGCGGAAGCGAAGCCAAACGCCGTCTCGCCCGGGTCGACGCCCTCGGGGTGCAGGCCGGGGTCTTCGGACTACTGCCCTGGGATCAGGTGGGACGGATCGAACGGCGTGGATCAGGCAAGCAGGAGGTCCTCGTCGTGCTGCCCAACGCCCGCAAGGAACTGCGCCGCATCGTGCCCATCGGGCGGTCCACGGTCGCGCCGGACCGCGTTCTGGCCGATGTTTTGGCGGTCGTCGCAGAGGCGGGCATGACCGCGACCTACCGCGAGGACGCCCACCCCGGCTGGGACATCGCGCCCACTCCCCGTGCCGCGCGCGAGGTTACGCCGCCCCAGACCGGGTTTTGATGATGTGATTGCCGATGTAGGAGGCGATCTTCTCGTCTCCGCCCTCACGCTTGCGCATGACGTCATAGGCGAACCGCACATAGCCCCGGTCGCCCCGGCGTGACGGCTCTGCTGAGATCACTTCACCCACCGCATAGATTTCGTCCCCCGGCAGGCTCGGCTTCAGCCAGCGCACCTCATCCATGCCCGAGGCTCCCATGCTTGCCTCGTCCCAGACGCCGGCTTCCATGGCGAGGTTGAAACAGACCAGCAGCGTCTGCCAGCCCGAGCCGATGAGCGTTCCGAAATGGCTTTTGGCGGCTGCGGCTTCCTCGAGGTGGAAGGGCTGCGGGTCCCAGTCCCTGGCAAACCCCACGATGTCTTCTCGGGTCAGCACCCGCGACCCGGTCGTGAAAGAAAAACCGACAGGCATGTCTTCGAAATAATGTTGCGCCATCGTCTTCAGCCCAGCTCGATGGTGCCGTCGGTGATCATGCCAGCCGTTGCCCAGAACAGCGCCGCGGCGATCAGTATCGCAATCAGCAGGATGCCCGGAACACGGCTTGCCACGCGTGGCACCGACCGCACATCGAAGCGGCGCCCATAGACGAACAGGAAGACGGCAAGGACGCCCGCCATCCCCTGCCACAGCACGAAATGCGACATCGACCGCACGCCCCCGATGGTGCCGCCCAGGGCACCGCCCATGTCCAGGAAGGCCCCTATGAAGGTCACTGTCCAGGCCAGTAGCCCGACGCGAAAGATCGAACGTTCATCCATGTGTCATCTCTGCCCAACTGCCTTTCGTGCGCAACCGAAATTCGGCGGCACTGCACCGCTATCCGCAGCCCGGCACCGCTACCCAAGCGTTACGTCAAGGAACATCATCAACACCAGCCCGATCATGAGCCCGGTGGTGGCCCGGTTCTGATGCCCGTGGCGATGGGTCTCGGGGATGATCTCGTGACTGATGATGAAGAGCATCGCCCCGGCCGCGAAGGTGAGCCCCCAGGGGAGCAGCGCCTCGGACACCGTCACGGCGATCACGCCGATCAGCCCCCCAACAGGTTCGATCAGCCCGGTGAAGAGCGCGATCCGGAAACTGCGGCCTTTCGAGTATCCCAACCCCCGAAGCGCGACGGCAACTGCCAGCCCCTCCGGCGCGTTCTGAAGCCCGATCCCGGTGGCCAGCGACAGACCGTTGGCGATGTTCCCGCCGCCGAACCCCACGCCGACCGCCATGCCCTCGGGGAAATTGTGGATCGTGATAGCGATGATGAAGAGCCAGATCTTGGACAAGGCACCGGGATCCGCGCCCTCAGGCCCGACAATGAAATGCTCATGCGGCAGGAAGGCATTCATCGCCCAGACCGCGAGCGCCCCCAGCAGGATCCCGCAGGCCGCGAGACCCGCCGCGTCCCAGACCGAACCCGATCGCTCCTGCGCGAAGTCGATCCCGGGCAGGATGAGCGAGAAGAACGAGGCGGAAATCATCACCCCGGCCGCGAAGCCCAGAAGCGTGTCCGACCACTGACGCGAAATCGACTTGCCGAAGAGGACGACGAGGGCCCCGACCCCGGTCATGAGCCCTGCGCCAAGGCTCGCCAGCATGCCGATCATGATGATACTCATGCCCACTTCCTGCGGCTTTCGCGCACGCCCCGCAAGGGCACGTTGTGCAGATTGCACCAGCGGGCTAAGAAAAACGGAAACGGGAGGGGACAATGGCCGTCATTACAAGCATCGAAGACCTCAAGCGCGTCTACAAACGCAGGACGCCGAAGATGTTCTACGACTACTGTGAAAGCGGGTCCTGGACCGAACAGACCTTCCGCGAGAACTCGTCGGACTTCGACGACATCTATCTGCGCCAGCGGGTTGCCGTCGACATGACGGACCGCAGCACGCGCACGAAGATGATCGGACAGGACGTCGCCATGCCGGTGGCGCTGGCCCCCGTGGGTCTGACTGGCATGCAATCTGCAGATGGCGAGATCAAGGCGGCGCGGGCAGCAGAGAAGTTCGGCGTGCCCTTCACGCTGTCCACGATGTCGGTCTGTTCGATCGAGGATGTGGCGGCACATACGCAGGCGCCGTTCTGGTTCCAGCTCTACGTGATGCGCGATCAGGATTACCTGCGCCGCCTGATCCAGCGCGCGAAGGACGCGAAGTGCTCGGCGCTGGTCCTCACGCTTGACCTCCAGATCCTCGGCCAGCGGCACAAGGACCTGAAGAACGGGCTGTCCGTGCCCCCTAAACCCACGCCCGCTACAATGCTCGACCTGTCGACGAAGTGGCGCTGGGGCATGGGGATGCTAGGTACGAAACGGCGGAGTTTCGGCAATATCGTTGGCCATGCCAAGGGGGTCGAAAGCCTTACGTCCCTCATGCACTGGACCGCGGAACAGTTCGACCCGCGTCTCGACTGGAAGAAGGTCGAGGAAATCCGGGACATGTGGGGCGGCAAGCTCATTCTCAAGGGCATCATGGAACCCGAGGACGCCACGATGGCTGCCAAGATCGGCGCGGATGCGATCGTCGTGTCGAACCACGGCGGGCGGCAACTGGACGGCGCACTGTCGTCGATCCGCGCGCTCGACCCTGTGCTGCAAGCCGTGGGCGATCAGGTCGAGGTGCATATCGACAGCGGCATCCGCTCGGGCCAGGACGTGCTGAAGGCCGTGGCGATGGGCGCGACGGGCACCTATATCGGGCGCGCCTTCATCTATGGGCTGGGCGCGATGGGCGAGGCGGGCGTGACACGCGCGCTCGAGATCATCCACCGGGAACTCGACGTCTCCATGGCCTTCTGCGGCCACCGGGACATCGGCGCGGTGTCGCGTGACATCCTGCGCGTGCCGCAGGATTTCTCGGGCCGCTGGCAATAACGCCGCGGCGTGCGGGGCAAGGCAGTTTTCCCTTCCCAAACCTCCGATTCCCGACTATACGCGCGCACTCATGCGGGGTTGCAGCCTTGGAGGAACCCCGCGCAACTTTACTGGAGAACCAATCATGGCTCGTGAGATTCCCGATTTTCACGCCACGGTACGGACGGGGACAGGCAAGGGCGCCGCTCGTCAGGCGCGTCGCGACGGCCTCGTACCCGGCATCGTCTATGGCGGCGGCAAAGACCCGCTGGCGATCAACATGCCCTTCAACGTGCTTCTGAAGTCGTTGAAACAGGGCCGATTCCTGTCGACTCTCTTCAACCTCAAGGTCGAAGGCGAGGACGACGTGCGCGTGATCTGCCGCAACGTGCAGCGCGACGTGGTCAAGGACCTGCCGACGCACGTCGATTTCCTGCGCCTGCACCGTGACACCCGCATCAACCTCTTCATCCACGTCAACTTCGAAAACGAAGACAAGGCGCCCGGCATCAAGAAGGGCGGCGTCGTCGTCCACGTGCGCCCGGAAGTCGAGCTTTCGGTCATCGCTGGTGACATTCCGGACCACATCACCGTGGACCTGACCGGCCGTCAGATCGGCGACGTGATCCACATTTCGGACGTGACCCTGCCCAAGGGCGCGAAACCGACCGTGGACCGCGATTTCGTGATCGCCAACATCTCGGCTCCCTCGGGCCTTCGGTCCTCGGACAACGCCGAGACCGAAACCGAAGAAGAAGCCGAAGAGGCGTGATCCTCTCTCCGCCACGGATTGGCGGAGCCGGACAGAGAGACGAAAGCGGGGCGCCATCGAGCGCCCCGTTTCATTTTTCGCACCTTTGCAGCACTACGACCTCGCCGATCGTGCCCCAGGGCATGTAGGTCATGTTGTTCTTCGACATGCCGTCGAACATCGCCTTGACCGCCGAAGGCGGGTATTGCCCGGTGTGGATTTCCATGACCAGAAGCCGCACGCAGTCGGGCCAGGGCTGCTGACAGAGGTGCAACTCGGCGCCCTCGACGTCCATCGACACCACGGTGGGCTTGAACTCCGCCAGCAGCTCCGACAGTTTCACCGCCGGCACCTCGACCGTCTTGTCATCGGGCGTCGTGTCCTTCGCGACACCCGACGCCCAGAAGGCCTGCCGCGTCTCGAAACGCACTGTGTCGCCCTCATGGCCGTCCGCGACCACCGCCGCGTGCAGGACGGTCGTTTCCGTCATCCCGTTGCGATCGAGGTTTTCGCGCAGCGCGGCCATCATCGTCGGGTTGCCTTCGACCGAGATGACGTTCTCACCCCCGACGATCCGCCCCGCGTGGATCGACACGAACCCCGCCCCCGCCCCGATGTCGAGCACCCGGTCACCCGGTTGCAGGTGCCGACGGATCGCGCGGGATTCGTTCACCTCGTAGCGACCCGAATTGAGCGCCTCGCGCAGCTTCGCCGTCAGGGCATGGTTCGGCACGCGGAGCGCGATGTCGTCGATCTTGAATTGCGCCATGTCCGTCTGCCCCGTTACCCGTTCTTGGCAAGCGCCGCCCCCTGCCCTAGGTTTGCGCCGATCCTAGGGGTGGCGTCGTGATTGGCCAACCCGCAAATCCCGAACCGGAGACCCGGATGAAACTCTTCGTCGGCCTCGGCAACCCCGGCCCGAAATACGCAGGCAACCGCCACAACATCGGCTTCATGGCGGTGGACCAGATCGCCGCCGATCACGGGTTCGCCCCCTGGCGCGGCAAATTTCAGGGGTCGGTCAGCGAAGGCACCCTCGAGGGCGAAAAGGTCATCCTGCTCAAGCCCGAGACCTTCATGAACCTCTCCGGGCAATCGGTCGGCGAAGCGATGCGCTTTTACAAGCTCGACCCCGACGACGTGACGGTGTTCCATGACGAGCTCGACCTTCCCCCCTTCAAGCTGAAGCTGAAGACGGGAGGCGGACACGCGGGCCACAACGGCCTTCGCTCGCTCCATCAGCATATCGGCGACGCCTATCACCGGGTCCGTCTGGGCGTCGGCCATCCCGGCCACAAGGACCGCGTATCGGGCTACGTGCTGTCCGATTTCGCCAAGCAGGAAGGGAAATGGCTCGACGACATGCTGCGCGGCATTTCGGATGGCGCCCCATTCCTGGCCAAGGGCGACGGCGCCAAGTTCACCAACGCCGTGGCTCTGCGCACGGGTGGCGCGAAGAAGCCGAAGCCCGATAAGCCCGCCCCGACCCCCGCGCCGGAGCACCGCGCCGGTGAACCTGTCGCAAGTTCTGCCGATGACAGGGCGGACGACCGCTCGCCGCTGCAACGGCTCATGGACAAGTTCAAATGACCAACGCGCAACTGGACGCGCCGCCGACCTGACGCCATAGTCCCCTGACAAAGGGACCATTCATGCGCCGCATTCTTCTCTGGGGTCTTCTCGTCTTCGTGCTCGCCGGGGCCGCTCTGGGCGTGGCCCGGCAAGAGGAACTCACGCGCCTTCTGGCCGTGAACACGCTCTTTGACGAAGAGAAGATCGTGCACAACTTCTCGCATATGGGAGAGCTCTTTCACAGCAAGGCGATCCAGACCTCAGGCAAGGACCCCTCGCCCCTTCCCCGCGGCGATGCCGTGGACCTGCCCGACGACCTAGACCGCTGGCTCGCCGACCGCGCGACCACAGGGATCGTCGTCCTCTCCGGGGGTGAGATCGTCTTTGAGGACTATTTCCTCGGCACTGGTCCGGACGACCTGCGCATCTCTTGGTCGGTCGCGAAGAGCTTTCTCTCGGCCCTGCTCGGCACCGTGATCGAGGAGGGCGTGATCGAGAGCCTGGACGATCCGGTCGTCAAGTATGCCCCCCTGTTGCAGGGATCGGCCTACGAGGGCGCCACGATCCGGCAGGTGGCCCAAATGTCTTCGGGCGTGGTCTTCGACGAGGACTATCTGGACTTCTGGTCCGACATCAACCGGATGGGCCGGGTGCTCGCGCTCGGAGGGTCGCTCGACCGTTTCACCGCCGACCTGACCGAAGCGCGCGGAGAGCCCGGCGCGGACTGGCTCTACGTGTCGATGGACACCCATGTGCTGGGCATGGTCATTCGCGGTGCCACCGGGCGCGACGTGCCCACCCTGATGGGCGAACGGATCATCGGCCCTTTGGGGCTCGAATCCCAGCCCTACTATGTCACCGACAGCGAAGGCGTGGCCTTCGTCCTGGGAGGGCTCAACATGATGACCCGCGACTATGCACGATTCGGCCAGATGATCGCGCAGGACGGGATGTGGCAAGGGCAACAGATCGTGCCCGCCGACTGGATCGACGCCTCGCTGAGGGCCACGGCCCCGACGGCGGACGGCGCGGCGCGATACGGCCTGCAATGGTGGCTTCCCGCCGACGCCCGCGAGGGCGAGGCCTTTGCCATCGGCGTCTACGGCCAATATATCTGGATCGACCGGGCGGCGAATGTGGTCATCGCGATCAACGCCGCCGATCGGACGTTCGAGGAACCGGGCGTCTTCGAGGACAACATCACGATGCTCCGGCGGATCACCGAAACCGTGAAGGAATAGGAACGACCGATGAAAGCCGAACCTATCAAACCGATCAACGTGCTGGGCGGAACGCTGCTTCTGTGCTCGGACTCGCCGAAGACGGGATACTTCCGCGACAGCTACTGCAATACCTGCGCGGCCGACCGGGGCAACCACACGGTCTGCGCGATCATGACCGCCGAATTCCTCGCTTACTCGAAATACGTGGGCAACGACCTCTCCACACCGCTGCCCGAGTTCAATTTCCCTGGCCTGAAGCCCGGCGATCAATGGTGCCTCTGTGCCTCGCGCTTCCTTCAGGCTCATGAGGAGGGCTGCGCCCCGCGCGTCCGTCTGGAGGCGACCCACGGGCGCGCGCTGGAAGTCGTGTCGCTCGCCATTCTCGAACAATACGCGATCTGACGGGAACCTTTTCGCTCGACGCGCGTTTCGTCCGACCTGACCTGCGTCTTGGAGGACCCCATGATCACCCGCCAATGCCCGTTCCGCCTCGTGGTCGCCTGCGCGATCGGGCTTGGCGTGGGACCGGCGATGGCGGATTGCGCGGAGCACCTGCGGGCACAGGGGGTCGAAGAAATCCCCTCTGGCACCGTTCAGGCGCAGGGTCTGGCCCATCTGGACGACGAAGGTTTCGACGTCTTTCGCATGATCGAAAGCGCGGATGGCAGCATCGTCTTCCATGCGTCCAGTGGCGCTTTCGGTCGCGTGCTGGTCCTCGACGCGTCAGGCGCGGTGATCTCCGACAACCTGTTCCGGACCGACGGCGTCTCCGACAACACTTTTGCCCAGATATAAATCCCGCCTCATTCCGAACGGCAGGCAACCTATCTCTCTGCCTTGAAATATGGCGTAAATGTGGAAAATTTTACAATAACCACAAACGGTATTTTTGGTATTGTTTACTGTTTTCGAACAGTATATTTTCGGAACTGCATCCTCGCCGGTCGTGTTTTTCCGCTACATCGCGGGAACCGGCGAAACTTCGCCTTCCCAACCGTCCACGGTCCCCGGCACGCTCGGCCTGATTCCGAGACCGGGGCAGACCACAGGGAAGTACCATGAAACAGACAACACTCATCCTCGCGACCGTCTCTGCCCTTGCTCTGGGCGGTCCGGTGTTCGCGGCAACCGACATGTCGTCCACGTGTGAGGACCGCGGCTGTTCTGCCGTTCAGGCCGAACTCATGGCCTCCGGCATGGCGATGCTGGAGGCTCAAGGCTACGTCGTGCAACGCGTGATCGCTCACCCGAACAACTCCGTAACACTCTACGGCACTTCGGCAAAAGGCGTCCGCGAGATCACGCTTCGTGCGGACGGGTCCGTGATCGCCGATAGGATGATGGAAGATGGCCCCGACATCCGCTCGGCCGCCGCCTCCGCGGGAGGAGGCTACATGAATACGGTTCCCGACCGCCACGACAACGGCTCTGCCGGACACGACGGCTCTTCGGGCGGGTCAGGCAGGGGGAGCGGGGGCGGTTCGCATGGTGGCGGCGGCTCGCACGGTGGCATCGGGATTGACGCGGGCGTCGGCGTCGGCGGGTCCAGCGCATCCCACGACAGTGGCAGTGGCGGATTGCTTGGCATCGACCTGTCAATCGGCATCCTGAACTGAACCGAGACTCTGAAATTCTCTTGTGAATGCCCTTGCAAGCAGCGCTCCGGCGCTGCTTTTTCTTTCCCCAGATGCCTTTATTATATGACGGACGAGAAAGTTAACAGTCTTCTTCAAGGATTTTTTGAAACTCATACTGAAAGCCTGTCGTTTCTTAGGGCACAAGACCCAACGATCGGGCCGCCCTCGGACTGCCAATACCGGCACCCCGCGACATGGCGCCCACGGGTCAGGGCACAACGCTTGCCCATGGAAAGACAAGGAGTTCTTAACTATGAAACGCTTTGCCACGATGACCGCCGTCGCCCTTCTTGCCGGGACCGCGGCTTTTGCCGATACCACCTCGGCCGGACTGAACCAGGAAGTTTATACCCAAGGCATGGCCACGCTGGAGCGTGACGGCTACGACGTCGACCAGGTGCGCCAGGACGGCCGCGGCATGCTCCACTTCACCGCCCATAACGACACCAACGGCCGGATCATGGTGATGGACGATGACGGCGACGTCATGTCCGACACGATGGTCGACCTCGAAGGCGGGGCGATGATCCAGGCGATGGGCAATGACGACGACGATAGCGGCTCGCTGTCGCTCGGTGCCGAAGGGGGGCTCTCCGCCTCGGCCATGACCGAGAACTCCGACGGTTGGGACGAGGACGAATCCTCGGCGTCCATCGGCCTTGACGGTGGCCTCGACCTTGGCGTGTCCGGCTCGGACGACGGTGACAGCGGCTCGATCTCGGTCGGCACCGGTGGCAACCTCGGCGTCTCGGCCAGCGGTTCCGACGATGGCGACTCCGGTTCGATCGGGCTCGACCTCGGTGGCGGGCTGAATATCGGGATCATGGGCGACTCGTAAGCCCACCCGATCTGAAAACGAAGGTGGCGTCACCCCCGGTGGCGCCACTTTTCCGTTCGGTCACATGGACTTGAAGTGAAGCTACGAGTCTCGCGATTTTTTTCAGGAACCGTTTCGTCAGCCCTTCGTTGAGCACCCATAGCACACCACAGGGCGCGCCCTCATCGGTCAATCTCGGCCGGTGCGACACGGCCTCCCAGTCTGTGACGGGCCACCCCCGGGCAGTGTGGTTTTGACATTAGGAGAAACAACGCAATGAAACGCACTATGATCACTCTTTCGGTTGCAGCCATGCTCACCGGGGGCGCGGCATTCGCTCAGCAGGCAAATACGCTGAACGAGTCCATCTATGCACAAGGCATGGGCATGTTGCAGTCCGAAGGCTACAACGTGAGCCTCGTTCGCCAGGACAACATCGGCAACCTCACGTTCATGGCCTCGTCGGACGCTGGTGGGCGCGTGCTCGTCATCGACGGCGAAGGCGCTGTTGTATCCGACACGATGACCACGCAATCGGCCGGTTCGATGTACACCCTCGAAGGCGAAGGCATGGAGGAGTTTGGCTCCAACACCATCATCTTCACCGACGAAGGCTCGGAACCCAATGATGGTGGCTATGCCGACGACGTGACCGAAGTGGACGCGCCGGATGGCGGTCGCGAACTTGATATCGACGTGTCCGACCAAGACAACTGATAGCGTTGAAAGCTGGAAAAGGTCAGGCGCCGCGCACTCGCGCGGCGCCTTTCTTATTGCTCCGTTTTCTTTCTTCGCAGTCACTGCACAGTGGTTCGGCCCGCCTCTCCTGTGTCTGACCGCATCCCAAGCCGCATCCCGTCGCCCGGGACCAGCTGTTCCTCCATCAGCCCGTCGATGAAGACCGACAGGAGCTGCGCCCTGCTCGACACTCCCGCCTTGCGATAAATCGCGTTGGTTTGCGCCTTCACCGTTCCTTCGGAGGTCGTGCGAAGAGCGGCGATGTCCGCCGTCGAAAGCCCCTTCACTACGAAAAGCGCAACGTCCCGCTCTGCCGGCGTCAGGCTCCATTCGTCGAAGTATTCCGCGAGCAGGTCCATGAACGCCGTCGAGGCCACCCGCAATTTCGCCTCGGCCGCGAGATGGCGTGACCTCGATCGTCTCAGTGCCACCGCGCCGAGGACGATCCCAAGCAGCAGGCCGAAGCCCGCTCCGATTTCGATGATCTCGCGCGCCTGCCAGGGGATCGGTGTTGCGCGCAAACCGATGGTGGAGGAGAGCATGTCCGCGATGAAGAACCCGGCGCAAAGAGCCTGAATGACAAGCGCGGCCGCGATGAAATAACGGTCACGCAAGCGCAGGCTCTTCGGCAAACGGACGAACATGGCTCAGTCGTCGTCCCCGCCGCCATCATCATCGTCTCCGCCACGACCCCTGCCCCGGCCTCTTCCCCGGTCGTCGTCATCGTCGTCGTCGCGCCCCCCCGATCCCCCACCGGGAGCCATGCGGCCTGACGGATCCGCGATCCGGGGGCCTGCGGACGGATCGGTGGAGGACAGCACCTGCCAGTAGTCGCGCAGGATTTCACCCGTGTTGTCGTTGAGCACGATTTCCCTGCGATACTGGACCGAGCGCGCCAGGATGCGCGTGCGGCCCAGAAGGGTGCGGGACACCTCGATCCGGGTGAACCCCTGCTCTCGAAGCTGAGACATGATGTCGGAAACGGCGTCGGCTTTCGCCGGCGCCGTGATCATGGCCGCCGCGGTAAGGACGGTCAGGAAATGTCGTCTGTCCATCTCAACTCCCCGAGGACCACTTTGCCCCAGGCCGACCCGCCGTCAAGCGGGCCGGCGCGGAATATTGTTCGTGATCAATCGTCGTCATCGTCCCGATCACCGCCCCGACCACGACCCCGTCCGCGGCCCCGGTCATCATCATGATCGTCGTCCCGGCCGCTGCGATGCCGGCCATGATCATCGTCATCGTCATCATCGTCCCAACCGCGTCCGCCGTGGCGACGTCCGTGATCATCGTCGTCATCGTGATCGTCGTCATCCCAGCCACGCCCGCCAAGGAAGGCGCCCATGTGGCGACCGTTGACCTCTTCGCGCAGAAGCTCGCCCAGCGAGTTGTAGACCCGTTCGATCTCACCGTTGGGCCCGGTGGCCTCGACCTTGATGCCATTGAAGCCCTGCTTCACTTCGAAGCGGGTGTAGCCTTGAGCGGTCAACTCGCTCACGGCCGCGTTCACGACGTCCTGCACTTGTGCATGGGCCGTCGAGGTGAACATTGCCGCCGCGACGGCAAAGATGAGTGCGTTCCGTTTCATGTCGTTCCTTTCCAGCTTTCAGTTCAATGCCTCCCTGGGCATGAGCCGATAAGCACCGGAAGTTCGTCACGACACTATTGACCACAGGCTTATGGCGGCCACCATAAACCCCCGGTTCAAGCGCATAAACTCAGGTTTAGACGGTCAGTTCACCAGACCCGACATATCCGTGCCAAGCGCCTTGGCCACGGTGAAGATGTCCTTGTCGCCCCGACCACAGAGATTCATGCAGATGATGTGGTCCTTCGGATAATCCTTGGCGACCTTCATCACATGGCCCAGCGCGTGCGAGGGTTCGAGCGCGGGGATGATACCCTCGGTCTGGCACAGGAGCTGGAACGCCTCGAGCGCCTCGGTGTCGGTGACCCAGACGTATTTCGCGCGGCCGGTATCGTGGAGCCACGAATGTTCCGGCCCGATTCCCGGATAGTCGAGACCCGCCGAAATCGAATGGCCTTCGAGGATCTGGCCGTCTTCGTCCTGAAGCAGGTAGGTGCGGTTCCCGTGGAGGACGCCGGGGCGCCCGCCGGTGAGAGAGGCGCAGTGCTCCATCTTGTCGTCCACGCCCTTGCCGCCGGCTTCGACGCCGATGATCTCGACTTCCTTGTCGTCGAGGAAGGGATAGAAGAGCCCCATCGCGTTCGAGCCGCCACCGATCGCCGCGACAAGCGTGTCAGGCAGGCGGCCCTCGGCGCGCAGCATCTGTTCCTTGGCTTCCTTGCCGATGATCGACTGGAAATCCCGCACCATCGCCGGATAGGGATGCGGCCCCGCGACCGTGCCGATGCAATAGAAGGTGTCGCGCACGTTGGTGACCCAATCGCGCAGCGCGTCGTTCATCGCGTCCTTCAAGGTGCCGCGCCCCGACGTCACCGGCACCACGTCGGCACCCAGAAGCTTCATGCGGAACACATTCGGCGCCTGCCGCTCGACGTCATGCGCGCCCATGTAGACAATGCACTTCAGCCCGAACTTGGCGCACACCGTCGCGGTGGCGACACCGTGCTGGCCCGCGCCGGTTTCCGCGATGATCCGGGTCTTGCCCATACGGCGGGCGAGGATGATCTGGCCCAGAACGTTATTGATCTTGTGCGCACCGGTGTGATTGAGCTCGTCCCGCTTGAGATAGATCTTGGCCCCGCCAAGCTGCTCGGTCAGACGTTCTGCGAAATAGAGCGGCGACGGACGCCCCACGTAATGGGTCCAGAGATGGTTCATCTCCTCCCAGAAGCTCTGATCAGTCTTGGCCTTCTCATATTCCGCTTCCAGATCGAGGATCAGCGGCATCAGCGTCTCGGACACGAAGCGCCCGCCGAAGTCGCCGAAGCGGCCCTTCTCATCCGGGCCTTTCATGAAGGAATTGAACAGATCGTCGGCCATAGTGCCCTCCAGATACATTGGCCGTTCCTAGCCTTTGCCCCCCTTTGGTGCAAGGACCGACAGCGGCGCGAACACCCCTCGAAGCGGGTGGCCCGAAGAATTTCCTAGCTTTCAAGATATTTTCCACGGATCATAAAATGGATTCGGGACACCCCCGGATCGACACGGGAGGAAACCATGAAACATCTCAGAACCAGCGTTGCGGCGCTGGCGATGCTGCCATGCGCGGCCATCGCCTCGCCCGAAGCCTGCGAAGACGCCGCGGGTCTGTCGCTCGACGGCGGCAAGATCACCGGCGCGACCTATGCGCCCAAGGGTGAGGAAAGCCCGCTTGCCCACTGCATCGTGACCGCAACGATTGCCGAGCGGACCGGGACCGACGGCAAGCCCTATGCCATCCGGTTCGAACTTCGGCTGCCCGACGACTGGACCGGGGCGCTCGTCCACCAGTTCAACGGCGGCAACGACGGCGAGGTCAAACCCGCCCTTGGCACGATCGCCGGGCTTGCACCGGGGGACGGCGCGCTGGCGCGGGGCATGGCGGTCGTGTCCTCCGACGCGGGCCATGCCGGGGACGCGAACCCCGAGGCCGGGCTGGCCGGATCGAACCTTTTCGGCAAGGACTTCGAGGCACGGCGCAACTATGGCTACGCGGCGGTGCCGCAGGTGCAGACAGCGGCCGAGGCGCTGACCACCGCTTACTTTGAGCGCAACATTGACTACCGCTACGGGATGGGGGTCTCGAACGGGGGGCGTCACGCGATGGTGGCCGCGAGCCGCATGGGCGATACCTTCGACGGGCTGCTTGCGGGCTTCCCCGGCTTCAACCTGCCCCGCGCGGCGATCCAACACGCCTGGGACGTTCAGGCGTTTCTCTCGGTGGGTGATACCCTGCCCGGTGCCTTCAGCCGGGACGAGATGAACCTTGTCGCGGCCAGCATCGTGGCGGCCTGCGACGGGCTTGACGGGGCCGAAGATGGTCTCGTGCTCGACCCCATGGGGTGTCAAAGCGCCTTTGACCCCGCCTCGATGATCTGCTCGGACGGCCAGAACAGCGACTGCCTGCCCGCGGACAAGGTCGCGGCTCTGGAAAAGATCCACGCCGGTCCGACGGACAGCGCGGGCAACGCGCTCTATTCCGACTGGGTGTGGGATCCGGGCATTGCCTCGGGCGGCTGGCGGTTCTGGAAACTGGAAAGCCCGGTTCCGCCGTGGGAGCAACAGCCGATCATCGCCGTCATGGGCGCCGGATCGCTGGCGCAGGTGTTCTCGACCCCGCCCAGCGACGTGGGCGGTTCGCCCGCCGAGTTGCAAGGGTTCCTGACGTCCTATGACTTCGACGAAGAGGCCCCCAAGGTGACCGCCACCTCAGAGGCGTTTCCAGAAAGCGCGGTCGACCTGATGACCCCGCCCGACATGGATGACCCCAAGCTGGCCGATTTTGTGGCTGCGGGCGGTAAGCTCGTGATCTTCCACGGCACGGCTGACCCGGTGTTCTCGATCCTCGACACCGCGGGCTGGTACGACCGACTGTCGGACAACCTTGGCGAAGCGGCTCGTGACAACGTCGTCTTCTACCCGGTGCCCGGGATGCAGCATGGACCGGGTGGACCGGCCCCCGATGCGTTCGACATGCTGACGGTCCTGACCGATTGGGTCGAAGACGACGTGGCCCCCGGCCCGGTCGACGCGATGGTGCGCACGGACAACGCAGAGGCGCCAGAAGCAGTGCGGGGCGAAACCCGTCCGCTCTGCCTCTACCCGCAGGTGGCGCGCGCCGAAGGTGACGGCTTCAGCTGTCAGTGACTATTGACGCAAAGCATTGAGGGGCGCGACCGTCGCGCCCCTTTTTGCGGCTAGGTCAGCACCAGCGTCGGGCGCGCCATGGCGAGCCGCACGGGGTTTCGGTTGCAGAAGACGATCATGTCGTCGCCGTTTTCGACCGCTTGGAAACCACGTTTCTTGATCTCCGACAGGAACCGTTCCCGTCCGATGATCGACTGAACCTCGCTCACCGACCGCTTGATGACGCCGCCGGAAAGTGCCGTTTTGCAGGTGAACGTCCGGTCGAGCCAAAGCTCGGCGGCCGTTTGAGGATTGGTTGTGTGGATGAAGTCTTTCATGCGCCCACCTCGCCCGATTCTGGTAAAAGGGCGGTTAAGCTTAATGCGCCTTCGTCACGCGAGCGGCTTCTTCATCCCGACATGGCTCGGTAGGTAGCCAAGCCCGGCATAGAAGCGATGCGCCGCCTCCCGCTGCTGGTTCGAGGTGAGCTGGATCATGGTGGCCCCCGCCGCGCGCGCCCGCGCCTCGGCATCCGCGACCAGCTCCCGACCGATCCCCTGCCCCCGAAGGTCACGGCGCACCCGAACGGCTTCCAGGATTGCGCGGCAGGAGGCGGTCAACGACACGCCCCAGACGACCGAGAGCTGGTAGGTCGCCGTCACGCCGGTTTCGTCCCGCGCGACGAAGAGCTGTGTGACGCCCTCGGCCAGCATCCTTGCATAATCCGCCTCGGCCCGTTCGAGGTCCGGCGTCACCTCGCCGATCCAGTCATCAGCCAGAAGCGCCACGACCTCGGCCACATCGCCGGGTGTCGCGGCACGAAACACCGTCACCCGGCCGCCTCGATGAAGGCGCGCATGAGCGCCGGGTCCTTCACGCCCGGCGCGCTTTCGACGCCCGAAGCAGTGTCGACCTGTCGGGCGCCGGTCATCTTGATCGCCAGCGCAACGTTCGCGGGCGTCAGCCCACCGGCGAGCATCCAAGGTTTCGTCCAGTGCCGGCCGGCCAAAAGCCGCCAGTCGAAGGCGATCCCGTTGCCGCCCGGCAGCACCGCATCCTTGGGCGCCTTGGCGTCGACAAGGATCTGGTCCGCCACATCCATATAGTCGTCGAGCTTGGCCACATCCTCCGGCCCCGCGATGCCCACGACCTTCATCACCGGCAGGCCATAACGCGCCCGGATTTCCGCGACCCGTTCGGGCGTTTCGGACCCATGCAACTGGATCATGTCGAGAGGCACGACATCCACGATCCCGTCGAGTGTCGCATCGTCCGCGTCGACGACCAGCGCGACCTTGGCCACGCCGGGGGGCACATCGGCGGCGAGCGTCGCCGCCTGCTCCGGCGTCAGGTAACGCGGCGACTTCGGAAAGAAGTTGAACCCCAAATAGAGCGCCCCTGCCGCGACCGCCTCGGTCACCGCCTCGGCGCTCGTCAGTCCGCAGATCTTGACCCTGGCCATGGAATCAGCGCGGCGGTTCCAGCAGGGCCAGAACCTCGTCCTCGGGTTTGGCCTGCTGGCGCTTGAGGTCCTGCACCTCGGTGGCGAGCTTGACCGCTGCGGTCTTGGCCCGCCGCCCCTCGGCCCGGAGCTTGTGCTCACGCAGCCATTCCCAGATGAAGCCGATCAGCACGCCGGCAATCACGCCCATGAAGATGACGATGAACAGCGGCAGGTTGACGGACCAGCTCCAGCCTAGAAACCCGGAAAGCTCGGCAGGCAGAAGTCGAAGTGTAACGATCTCGCGGTTGGCGAGGGCAACGGTGATCAGCACCACGGCAAGCGCGGCAAGGAACGCGTAGCGGATGTAACGCATGAAATGCGGCCTTTCAGTTCCCGTTCAGACGGTCGCGCAACAGTTTGCCGGTCTTGAAGAAGGGGACGTGTTTCTCGTCCACATCAACCGATTCACCCGTGCGCGGGTTCCGTCCCAGTCTGGCATCCCGCTTCTTGACTGAAAAGGCGCCGAAACCGCGCAGTTCGACGCGGTCGCCCTTGGCCATCGCATCGATGATCTCTTCGAAGATCGTGTTCACGATCCGCTCGACGTCGCGCTGGTAGAGGTGCGGATTTTCGTCCGCGATCTTCTGGATAAGCTCCGAACGGATCATTCCGATATCCCCCCGACAGGACTGGCCGACGCTCGTTGGCAGTGCGCCGGTCTCTGCCCGACTATAGGAGCATTCAAGCAGCCGTGAAACAGTGGCGACAAGCCCGGCGCGGAAAAATATGCGCCAAACAGCCGATTTTTCCATTCAAATCCGGGCTGTTACAGCAGGCGCCTCGGGGAATCCGCCGCCGTATGGCTCCCGCTGGCCGTTTCGTGGACCTGATTCGGGCGCTGGGACGGCGCACAAGAAAACGGCCCCGGATCGCTCCGGGGCCGTTCCACCGTCAGGCTATACGCCCGATCAGTCTTTCTTGTTCAGAGCCGCGCCCAGGATGTCGCCAAGCGAGGCACCCGAGTCGGAGGAACCGAACTGTTCCACGGCTTCTTTCTCTTCCGCGATTTCCCGGGCCTTGATCGAGAGGCCAAGACGGCGCGATTTCGCGTCCACATTGGTGACGCGCACGTCGACGTGGTCACCGGTCTGGAAGCGCTCGGGGCGCTGCTCGGCACGGTCACGCGACAGGTCGGAGCGGCGGATGAAGGACTTCATGCCTTCGTATTCCACTTCGATGCCGCCGTCTTCGATGGCGGTGACGGTCACGGTGATCACGTCACCGCGCTTCACGCCGCCCACGACTTCGGCGAACTGGTCACCGTCGAGCGCCTTGATCGAGAGCGAGATGCGCTCTTTCTCGGTGTCGACTTCGGTCACCACGGCCTTGACCACATCGCCCTTGTGGAACTGCTGGATGGCTTCTTCGCCACGCTGGTCCCAGGAGATGTCGGACAGGTGCACCATACCGTCGATGTCGTTGTCGAGGCCGATGAACAGGCCGAATTCGGTGATGTTCTTGACTTCGCCTTCGACCTGCGTGCCCTCGGGATGGGTCTCGGCAAAGACTTCCCACGGGTTGCGCATGGTCTGCTTGAGACCGAGCGACACGCGGCGTTTCGCCTGGTCGATCTCAAGAACCATGACTTCCACTTCCTGGCTCGTCGAAACGATCTTGCCGGGGTGGACGTTCTTCTTGGTCCAGGACATCTCGGACACGTGGACGAGACCCTCGACACCGGCTTCCAGCTCAACGAATGCGCCGTAGTCGGTGATGTTGGTGACACGACCGGTGTGCACCGATTCCAGCGGGTATTTCGCGGCGACGAGATCCCACGGATCTTCCTGAAGCTGCTTCATGCCCAGCGAGATGCGGTGGGTGTCCTTGTTGATCTTGATAACCTGAACCTTGATCGTCTCGCCGATCGAGAGGATCTCGGACGGGTGGTTCACACGGCGCCAGGCCATGTCGGTCACGTGCAGCAGGCCGTCGACACCGCCGAGGTCCACGAAGGCGCCGTATTCGGTGATGTTCTTGACCACGCCGTCGACGTTCTGACCTTCGGTCAGGTTGCCGATGACTTCAGCACGCTGTTCGGCACGCGATTCTTCGAGGATCGCACGACGCGACACGACGATGTTGCCACGGCGACGGTCCATCTTGAGGATCTGGAACGGCTGCTTGAGACCCATGAGCGGGCCGGCATCGCGCACCGGGCGCACGTCGACTTGCGAACCCGGAAGGAACGCAACGGCGCCGCCGAGATCGACGGTGAAGCCGCCTTTGACACGGCCAAAGATCGCACCTTCGACGCGGGCGTCGTCGGCGTAGGCCTTTTCCAGACGGTCCCAGGCTTCTTCGCGGCGGGCCATCTCGCGGGAGATGACGGCTTCGCCACGGGCGTTTTCAGCGGCCCGGAGGTAAACCTCGACTTCGTCGCCAACCGAGATATCGGGGGCTTCGCCGGGGTTTGCGAATTCTTTCAGGTCGACGCGGCCTTCCATCTTGTAGCCGACGTCGATGATGGCTTGTCCCGCTTCGATCGCGATGACCTTGCCTTTGACAACCGAACCTTCGTCCGGGGTGTCCATTTCGAGGCTTTCATTAAGGAGGGCCTCGAATTCCTCCATCGTTGCATTGGCGCTCATGAGCGTGTCAGTTCCTTTTCAAGTCGCTATTCGGGCCACACGGTTGTCTCCGCGGGTCTTTGGTTTCCTGTCCGACAGGCATCCGCAAAACAAAGAGGGCCGGTTCCCCGACCCTGCTCGCTCTCGGTTACGCGGCGTTCATCGCCTGTCTTGAGGGGGGCTATACGGTGTTCAGCCCTTGTTGGCAAGGGGATTGGGCCTTTCTGCGCCAAGCTTCGCCGGCGTGGCCAACCCCTGGCACGGGACTTTCGACGACCCAAGGCGGGATGCGCAGGGTCCGCACAAGGAAACGTTGTTGGCGCATGCCCCGCCACATCTCTGCCCACTTGACAAGAATGCCGCGCCGCCGCCCGATCAAGGCTCGCAGGAGGCCGCACATGTCACAGAAAACAATGACGATTATCGGATGGGCCCTTTCCGGGCTCTATGGCCTCTTCATCCTTGGTGCGTCGGTCTACCCGAAGCTCGCGGGCCTTCCTGTCGCCGACGAGACCATGGTGGCGCTGGGATGGGAGGCAAGCCCGATCCTTCTCATCGGCATGATCGAACTGGTCTGCGTGGTGCTCTACCTGTTCCCGGTCACCTCCGTTCTGGGCGCGGTCCTGTTGATGGCGGTTCTCGGCGGTGCGATGGCCACCCAGATCCGGGCGGGGACGCCGCTCTTCTCGAACGTGCTGTTCTCGATCTATCTGGGTCTCTTCATGTGGGGCGGGCTTTGGCTTCGCTCCCCGGCGCTCAGGGCCTTGTTCCCCTTCGCGCGTCGGACCTGACCGGGAACCAGCCCGCCGCGCCCGGCGTAGATCAACGCCATGATCGTTGTCGCCGTCATTCTCGTCACGTCCTTCGCGCTTCTCGCCGGCGCGTTCTGGGGGGCGTTTCGGAACCTGTCGGAGCGGACCGAAGGCTTCGTCGTCGCCTTCGCGGGCGGCGCGCTCATCGTTTCGGTGATGGACGAGCTGATCCGACCCTCTGTCGACACCATGCCGCTCTGGGGTGTTCTGGTGGCCGTGATGGGCGGGGCGGCGATCTTCACCGGGTCAGATGCATTCGTCGCCGCGAGGTTTCGGAACGCGGGCGGCACGGGGCTGGTCCTCGCCGTGACGCTGGACGGCGTGCCCGAGAACCTCGCACTCGGCACCGCACTCATTGGCGCGCAACCTCTGGCCGTCGCGGCGCTCGCCGGGTCGATCTTTCTGTCGAACCTTCCCGAAGCAGCGGGCGGCGCGAAACGGATGGTCGCCGACGGTCGCCACCCAAGGCGGGTCGTCGCGGTTTGGGCCGGGGTGGCAACACTTCTGTCGTTGGCCGCGCTCGGAGGCTACACCGGCCTGAGCGACGCGTCCGAACCGCTGATCGCCACGATCAAGTGCATCGCCGCCGGAGCCGTTGCCGCCTCGCTCGCCACCGAGGTGTTCCCCACGGCCTTCCGCGAAGACGCGAAGTGGACCGGCATCGCCGTGGCGCTTGGTCTCTGCTTCGCAGTCGCTCTCGGGCAGTTGGGGTGAAGTAGGTTTCGCGGCTGGAGGCCATTTTTATGACGCGAAATCAATTATATACTTCCAATTCCGAGATTCTAGAATTCCGGAATCCTGGAATTCCAGAATCCCGAGATCCATACCTCGGTTTTGACTTCCCCCGCCCCGTCGGGCAGCCTCCGCCGAAAGAGCCGAGAATGACGCTGACCGACCTGAAACTCCTCCTCGCCCGCGCCGAGGCCGCGCTCAACGAAGGTCGCTTCGCCGCATGCCGGGCCGACCTCGAAGCGGTCTTCGCCGTTGATCCCGGCTCGCTGGCGGGTCTCTGGCTCTACACTCATGCGACGCCCTATCGGCCCGACGACCCGGTCTTTGCCCGGTTGCAAGGCTTCGCCGCGCAAACCGCTCTTGCGCCCGCGTTGCGATCCCAACTCTACTTCATGCTGGCCAAGGCCCATGGCGACATGGGCCAGGTCCAAGCCAGCTTCGATGCGGTGATCACAGCCAACCGGCTTCGCGGCGCGACCTTCGACGATGCGGGCACCCAGCGGCTGACCGATGCGTTCATCGCCCGGGTTCGCGCGACTCCCCCTCTCGCGCTTTCGCCCGCCGGCTCGCGCCTGATCTTCGTCCTCGGGATGCCGCGATCCGGCACGTCGCTGACCGCGCAGATGCTCGGGGCCCATCCGGCGATCACCAACATGGGCGAGCGCACCGCGCTTGGCGCTGCACTTGCCCTTGAGGCCCCTGGTCAGCAACCGCATCTGGCCTTTCTGGACGGCCTCACAGAAGAACGGCTCGAGCAGGCGCGCGCCGCCTATCTCGCAAATCTCCCGACGGACACCATCGCGCTCGACAAGATGCCCGAGAACTACATTTTCGCCTGGGCGATCCCGATGCTGTTTCCCAAGGCCCAGATCCTGCATCTCACCCGCGACCGCCTTGCGACCACCTGGTCCTGTTTCAAGAACGACTTTCGCGAGGGCCATGCCTATTCCTACGACTGGCAGACGCTCCAGAACCACTATGACCGTCACCTTGCCCTGGCGGAGCTTGGCCGCTCGCGCGCCGGGGACAACTGGCACAGCGTCCGGCTCGAGGACCTCACCCGCGATCCTCGCGCCGTTCTGACTCCCGTGCTGGACAGGCTGGGGCTCGACTGGGACCCCGCCATTGCCGCACCCGAGCGCGCAACCGGCACCATGCCGACCCTGTCGAAATGGCAGGTGCGTCAGGGCATCGACCCGGCCATCGCGGGCGGTTGGCGGGACTATGAACCGCTCATCCGGGCGCGCTGGCCCGATACGCCCTAGCGCCGCGCCTCGACCAGCCGGACAGCCTCGGCCACGGCCTCGTCCACGCTCATCTCCGAGGTGTCGATCACGATCGCATCCTCTGCCGGGCGCAGGGGGGCATCGGCGCGGTTCATGTCCCGCGCATCGCGCGATCTGACGTCGTCAAGCACCGCGTCGAAGGACACCTCATGCCCTGCGACACGCTCTTCGTCGAACCGGCGCCGGGCGCGGACCTCGGCGCTCGCGGTCACGAAGAGCTTCACCTCGGCGCCCGGACAGATCACCGTTCCAATGTCGCGTCCATCCAGCACCGCGCCACCTTCGGACCGCGCGAAGGCACGCTGGAAGTCGACGAGCGCGGCGCGCACCTCGGGGATCACCGCGACGCGGCTCGCGGCCTGCGCCACTTCCGGATCGCGCAGCCCCGGCCCGGCAAGGTCCGCCGCCGTCAGGCTCCGCGCCGCGACCAGCGCATCTTCGCCCGCCATTACCCGCCGTCCCACGGCGCGGTAGAGAAGCCCGGTGTCCAGATGCGCGAAGCCGAACCTCTGGGCAAGCACCCGCGATATGGTGCCCTTGCCCGCCGCCGCGGGTCCGTCGATTGCGACTGTAAATCTCACGCCTGTCCCCGCGCCTGTCCGAACATCCCGGCCGCGAAGCGGGCCACCAGCGCCACGAAACAGGCCCCCACGAGCACCCATTTCGTCACCGACACCGCCGAGGCCCGCGCCACCGCCTCTGGCGTGATCTCCTCCGGCATCCCCTGCATCAGCCGCGCGACCAGCATGTTCTCGGTCAGATCGCTCACCGCATAGGCGAGGCCCAGCACCGCCAGCACCCGCCAGATGCCGCCGCCCGTCCATAGCCCGAGCGTGAACATCGCCCCGGCCAGCACCGGCACCGCCCGGTCCCAAGTGGTCGCGACATGGACATAGGCATCCACGAACCCCGGTTGCGCCGCCTCGAGAAGCGCCTGGACCTCCACGAGCCCGTAACCTGTGGGCCGCGTGTCCAGCACCGCGAGCCCGCCTGCAAGCTCGGTAAGCCAGGGCCCGACCCAGCCGACGAGAAGTCCGTAGACCACGAAGAAGACCGCCGAAATGGCCCAGAAGGCCCGCATCTGCGCCTGATGGCTCATCGTCCCAAGGCCTCCCGCCGTTCTGCAAAGGCCGCTTCGACCAGATCTCTCAGGGCCCGGTCATTCTCGGGCCAGGCTGTCAGCTTCACATGGCGCAGCGCCTTGCCCGTTCCTTTGAGAATGCCGCACGGGTCCGGCAGGGACGCACCCTGGTAGAAGCCGAGGTTCACCCAGTTCGACTGCAGCGCCAGATAGACCGCGCCTTCGGTGTTCTTCTTCGGCCCCACGCCGTAACTCACCGACCGATAGGCCGGATAGGCCTGCGCGTATGCCTCCGGCGCGACCGCGCGGATCAGGTCGTCGCCGGCTTCCAAGACCGCAAGCAGGTGCCCCGCCTTGCCAAAAATCCCGGTCCAGCCCTCGGGTCTCATGCGCGCCTCCAGCGAACCCAGTCGCGTAGGAAGATACCGAAGGTCAGCACGGAAAACAGCAGGAGTTTCGCCACGGTAAAGGCCGCCGCGATCGGCGTGCCCCCTTCGGAGGCCGGCGGGAACAGGACCCAGCCCACCGCCTCGCTCGTCACGCCCCAGGACCAGCTGAGTTCCCGGTAGAGAAGCACGTTCTCGCCAAGATCTGCCGCTGCGTAGGTCACCGCGAGGATGACCCCGAACCAGGGCCAGCGCCGGAAATCGAGCGCGACCCAAAGCCCGAAACACAGGACGAAGGCGCTGTCGGCCAGCACGAGCACATCCCGATAAACCTCGCCCAGACCGGTGCGCAGCAACTGGACCCCGAAATGCGTGATGTCGGCATAGGTGTATCCGGCCCAGCGCGGTTGCAGCGCCATGCCGGTGACCGGCACGATCCGGGTCTGGATGACCACGACCATATAGGCCAGGAGCCCGGCCCAGAGGATGAAGAGTCCGACCCTGACGGCGCCCCGGCTCACCCTGTCGACCGCTCGATCCGTGCACCGAGACCGGCCATGAGGGGCTCGAAGATCGGGAAGGACGTGGCGATGGGCGCCCCGTCGTCGACGCTGACCGCGTCCCGCGCGGCCATGCCCAGCACCATGAAACTCATTGCGATCCGGTGATCGAGACGCGCGTTTGCCGTGCCGCCGCCGGGCACCCCGCCCGGCCCCCTGCCATGCACGGTCATCCAGTCGCCGCCTTCCTCGACGGTCACGCCGTTGGCCTCCAGCCCCCGCACCATCGCATCGATCCGGTCGCTTTCCTTCACGCGGAGCTCATGGACGCCGACGAACTCGGTCTTGCCCTCGGCGAAGGCCGCGACGACCGAGAGCACCGGGTATTCGTCGATCATGCTCGCAGCGCGCTCTTCGGGCACGCGGATACCGCGCATGTCCGGCGAGAACCGCGCGCGCAGGTCCGCGACAGGTTCGCCGCCCTCTTCGCGTTCGTTCTCATAGGTCAGGTTCGCGCCCATCTCGCGCAGCGTTTCGAAAAGCCCGGCCCGCGTCGGGTTCAGCCCGATGTTCGGCACCAGCACATCCGAGCCTTCGACGATCAGCGCCGCGCAGACCGGGAAAGCCGCCGACGACGGATCGCGCGGCACGGCGATGGTCTGGGGCTTGAGCTCCGGCTGGCCGACAAGCGTGATGACGCGGCCTTCATCCGTCACCTGGACATCGACCTCGGCGCCGAAGCCCGCGAGCATCCGCTCGGTATGGTCGCGTGTGGCTTCCGCCTCGATCACCACGGTCTCGCCGGGGGCATTCAGCCCGGCAAGCAGGACGGCGCTTTTAACCTGTGCGCTGGCCATCGGCGTCGTGTAGCGAACCGGCACCGGATTGCGCGCGCCCACGACGGTCATCGGGAGCCGCCCTTTCGACCGCCCATATGAGGCCGCTCCGAAGAGTGCGATGGGATCCGTGACCCGCCCCATCGGCCGCGACCGCAGCGAGGCATCGCCCGTGAATGTCGCAGTGATCGGCGAGGTCGCCATGCAACCCATGATGAGCCGAACGCCGGTGCCCGCGTTGCCGCAGTCGATCACGTCTTCAGGCTCGGCAAAGCCGCCGACGCCGAATCCGTTGATCCGCCAGTCACCGTCGCCAAGACGCTCGACATCGGCCCCGAAGGCGCGCATCGCGGTGGCGGTCGCCAGCACGTCCTCACCCTCCAGAAGCCCCGTCACCCGCGTCTCGCCCACGGTCATCGCGCCCAGAAGCATCGAACGGTGCGAAATCGACTTGTCCCCCGGCACATGCGCCTCGCCCGTCAGGGGGCCGCACTTGTGCGAAGTCATCGGAATGGGGTCGCCGTGGCCGGACATATGCGTCTCCAGAAAGTGGTCACGCGCTGATAGCGCAGGCCGCGGGACAGGTCTACGCCCGCCCCTTTCATCTTTCCCTAAATACTCAAAAAACCCGCCGCCTAAACCCGGCGAAACGTCAGATAATGCGGCACCCGGCCTTCGCGCAGCGCCTTCTGCTCGTAACGCGTCGAATACCAGTCGTCCCACGGACGCCGCCAATCCTTGGGGCCTTCGCCCAGCCATTCGAACCCGGCCTTCGGCACTTCTTCCAGCGTCTGGCGCACATAGTCCGGAATGTCGGTGGCCACCCGGAACTCGGCCCCGAGCTTGAGCGAACGGTGCAGGGGCTCCAGATGCTCGGCGGTCACGAAACGGCGGCGATGGTGGCGCGCCTTGGGCCAGGGATCGGGATAGAGAAGGAAGGCCTTGTCGAGCGATCCCTCCGGCAGCACGTCGAACAGGTCCCGCACGTCGCCCGCATGAATGCGCACGTTGTCCAGCTTGCGCTTCACCACCTTGCCAAGTGCCATCGCGACGCCGTTGACGAAGGGCTCGCAACCGATGACGCCCACCTCGGGATAGGTCGCGGCCATATGCGCGAGGTGCTCGCCACCTCCGAAGCCGACTTCGAGCCAGACCGGCTTGCCGCCGAACATCGCCTCCATGTCGAGCGGGACCCGGTCGGGGTTCTCCTCCCAGCCAACCTTGCCGGGCGCGAGGCGCGGCAGGTCCTCGTCCAGCCATTTCTGCTGGTTGGGCTTCAGCGTCTTGCCGTGAATGCGCCCGTAGAAATTGCGCCAGGGTGCGCCGGAGGCATGGGAGTCGGATCGTGTATCGCGGGTCATGCCGCCATGTAACCGAGCAGCGGCGGCCTAGCAACGCCCGCGCGTTTTCGCACAGAACCTCTCTCTAATGTCCGAATTGCGTGCACATTCGCAAATGGGCATAGTCCTCCCGTCACGCAGCATCGCGTCAATCAAAGGAACGTCAACATGTCGAACGCACTCACTTACACCGCGCCCCTCGCGCGCCTGCTCCTGTCTTTCATGTTCATCCTCTCGGGGTTCCAGAAGATCACCGGCTATGCCGGAACCCAGGGCTACATGGAGATGATGGGCGTCCCCGGCGCGCTCCTGCCCCTCGTGATCCTCGTCGAAGTGGTCGGCGGCCTCGCGCTTCTCGTTGGTTTCCAGGCCCGCATCGCGGCACTCCTTCTGGCCGGGTTCGCGATCGTGTCGGGCGTGCTCTTCCACCTCGTGCCGTCCTTCGCGATGGAAGACGCCATGGCCGCGCAGGCGCAGATGATCAGCTTCATGAAGAACCTGACGATTGCGGGCGGCATGCTCATGGTCGTGGCCTTCGGACCCGGCGCCTGGTCGATGTCCTCGAAGAACGCGGGTTCGGTTCCGGCCGAGTGAGGTTTCGCGTCGGCTCCGGCTGACACGACCTTCTGGGGGCTCCGCCCCGTCGCCATTGTCTCTCGGACCAATGGCGCGACAAAGGCGACCCCCGGGATATTCATGGACCAGAGAAGAGAGGCCCCGCGCATTTGCCGGGGCCTTTGTTTTTCTGCGATGTGGGCGGACGGTCAGACCGCGGACTTGAGCGCGTCCACGAGGTCGGTCTTTTCCCAGGAGAAGCCGCCGTCGGCATCGGGCTCGCGTCCGAAATGGCCATAGGCCGCGGTGCGCTGGTAGATCGGCTTGTTCATGCCGAGGTGTTCGCGGATGCCACGCGGCGTGAGGTTCATGACCTCGGCCACGGCCTTTTCGATCCGCGCCTCGTCCACTTCGCCGGTGCCATGGGTGTCGACATAGATCGACAGCGGTTTCGAGACGCCGATGGCATAGGAGAGTTGCAGCGTGCAGCGCTTGGCCAACCTCGCCGCAACCACGTTCTTCGCGAGATACCGCGCAGCATAGGCCGCCGAGCGGTCCACCTTGGTCGGGTCCTTGCCGGAAAACGCGCCGCCGCCATGGGGCGCGGCCCCGCCATAGGTGTCCACGATGATCTTGCGCCCCGTAAGGCCTGCGTCACCATCGGGACCGCCGATCACGAATTTGCCCGTGGGATTCACGTGCCACTCGGTCGCGTCCGACAGCCATTCCTCCGGCAGCACCTCACGAATGTAGGGCTCGACCATCGCGCGCACATCGGCCGAGGTCATCGACTCGTCCATATGCTGCGTGGACAGGACGAGCGAGGTGATCTCCTTCGGCACGCCGTTTTCGTAGCGCACGGAAAGCTGGCTCTTCGCGTCGGGGCCAAGCCGCGGTTCGGTGCCGTCCTTGCGCACCTCCGCCAGACGCTTGAGGATCTTGTGCGCGTAGAGGATCGGCGCCGGCATGAGCATGGTCGTCTCATCCGTCGCATAGCCGAACATGATTCCCTGATCGCCTGCGCCTTCGTCCTTGTGGCCCGCCGCGTCGACGCCCTGCGCGATGTCGGCCGATTGCGCGTGGAGGTAGTTCTCCACCGTCAGATTGGCCCAATGAAAACCCTTCTGCTCATAGCCGATGTCGCGCACGCAGTCGCGCGCGATGTCCTCGACCCGCTGGATGACGCTGGCCGGGCCGCGCACCTCGCCGCCGATCACCACGCGGTCGGTGGTGGCGAAGGTTTCGCAGGCGACCCGCGCATAGGGGTCTTCGCTCAGGAAGGCGTCGAGAACCGCATCCGAAATCCGGTCGCAGACCTTGTCCGGGTGCCCCTCCGAGACGGACTCGGAGGTGAAGGTGTATTCGCTACGTGACATGAAAAGTGCTCCGTTATGCTATCCCCGCCACGTCAGGAAGCCGTTGTGGCGGTTGTCCAGACGGGGTTAACGAAGGCTTGAGTCGGGGTCAATCGCATAGCGGCGGCGTCGTAACCCGAGGATGAACAGCGTTGCAATCGCGCCAAGGATGAGCGGCCAATCCGCCCATTTCGCATAGGGCGTTTCGGGCAGCGCCACCGGAATGGGCGCATCGATCACCCCGGCCTGGCCAAGCCCGAGGCTCGCCGTCACCGCCCCGGTCGCGTCGATAACAGCCGAAATCCCGGTGTTCGCGGCCCGCGCAACGGGCAGCCCGAACTCGATCGCCCGGAACCGCGCCTGAACCAGATGCTGCTGCGGGCCGGAGAAGGTGCCGAACCAGGCGTCGTTGGTGGATTGAACGATCCAGTCGGGGCGCACCGGGGCCGAGCGAATATCGCGGGGGAAGATCATCTCGTAACAGATGAGCGGCAAGACGTTGCCAAGCCCGTCGGGCAACGGCAGAACCTCTGCGCCCACGCCGCTCGAGAACCCCATCCCTTCCCGCTGGGCCAGGCCGTGGATGCCGACCTTGGCCATGAGGTTGCCAAAGGGCACGAACTCGCCAAAGGGGACGAGGTGGTGCTTGTCATAGACCCACAGCGGGACCTCGTCGCCGCGATAGAGCACCAGTGAATTGTAGTAGCTCGCGCCGTCCCGCCGCTGGATGCCCGCGATGAGCGGCGCGGGCGCGGCGGATGCAGCCGCCTCTGCCTCGAACCAGGGGGACTGGCCCAAGAGCGCGGGGATCGTCGTCTCCGGCCAGATCACGAGATCCGGCGAGCCTTCGCCCGCCGACAATTCCTTGGACCGGTCATAGAAGGTCTCGACCCAGTCCGGGTGCCATTTGAGCTCTTGCGGCGCATTTGGCTGGACCAGTCGCACCGTGGCCTCCATCGGTGCGGGCGCCGGACGCTGGAGGAAGAAGCCTCCCAGCGCGAAGAGGAACACCGCCCCAACCCAGACGATGCGCCCCTGCAGGCCCTCGATCGCCTGCCAGATGCCGAAGCCCAACGCGAAACTCACCGCATTGAGCCCATAGACCCCGCCGAAGCGCGCATATTGCGCCATGGGCAGGTCGATCCAGATCATGCCCGGCCCGCCCCAGGGAAAACCGGTGAAGAGCCAGCCGCGCAGCACCTCGGCGAAGGCGAAAGCGGCCGCCATGGCAAGCCAGAGCCAACGGCCCGGCCGCAGCGCCTGCACGATGCCTGCGGCGAGCCCCCAGTAAAGCGCCATGCCCGCGGCAAGGAAGAAGACCCCGAAAGGCGCCATCCAGCCATAGACCTCGGGCTCGACGAGGAAGGGGTTCACCACCCAGGCGAAGGTCAGGCCGAAATATCCGGTGCCCAGCGCCCAGCCCGACAGCGCCGCACGTTTCCATGTAGGTGCCGCGGCGACCAGCGCCGCGCCAACGGCGAGCCCGACAAACGTGAAGGGCCAAAGGTCGACGGGTCGCTGACCAAGCCCGGCCACGATCCCGCCCGACAGCGCCACGGCAAAGACCCGGGGCCAGCGGGCATGGACCCACGCCAGGCTATCGCGCATCCCCGGTCGGCCCACGACGTCAGTCGGCATTCCGCTCCGTCCGCTCCGCCGCGTCCGGCAGGCGCACGCGCAGCCGCTTGATGCGGCGCGGGTCGGCGTCGACCACTTCGAATTCCGCCCCGGTGGGATGCTCGATCACCTCTCCACGCGCGGGCACCCGGCCCGCTTCGAGAAAGACCAGACCGCCAAGCGTGTCGATTTCTTCCTCGTCACTGTCCACCGTCGCGAGCTTCAGCCCGGAGGCCTGTTCGAATTCCTCCAGCGGTGCCTTGGCCTCGACCAGCCAGGCGCCGTTCGATTCCTGCAACCACAGCGCGCCCTCTTCCAGGTCGTGCTCGTCCTCGATCTCGCCGATCACGGTTTCCACCAGGTCCTCGAGCGTGACGAGACCATCGACCCCGCCGTATTCGTCAATGACCAGCGCCATGTGCATCCGCTCGCTCTGCATCTTCTGCAAGAGGACCCCGATCGGCATTGAGGGCGGCGCATAGATCAGCGGCCGCACCATGCTTTCAAGGTCATACTCCGGCCCGGCCCCGTTGAACCCGTAGCGCAGCGCGAAATCCTTGAGGTGGATGAGCCCCACCGGCGTGTCGAGCGTACCCCGAAACACCGGCAGACGCGTCAGACCCGACTCGCGGAAAACCTCCACCAGCTCGTCCTTCGGCGTATCCACCGACACGGCCACGACATCCGCTTTCGGAATGGCCACGTCCAGCACCCGCATCCGCCGGAGGTTCATCATTCCCAAGGGCAGCGCCCGCGGCACCTCGCCCGCGCTCTGCGGGTGATCCGGTTCCGTCTCGCCCGCGTCCGAGGGGCTCAACACCCCGATGATCCGACCGAAGAAACCCGGTCTCTGACTGTCGTCTTCCGACTGCGCGCTCTGCGCCGCGTTAGAAGACCCTTCGCCGTTCTCGCCCATTGATCCTTTCCATCAGGCCGGAGTTCAGGACTCCGCCTCCCCATATGGGTCGGCAATGCCCAGTTTGCCAAGTATTTCCACTTCGAGCCCCTCCATCAACGACGCGTCTTTGTCGTCGATGTGGTCATAACCCAACAGATGCAGCGTGCCATGAACCAGAAGATGGGTCACGTGGTCCTCCATCGACTTGCCCTGCTCGGCCGCCTCGCGTTCGCAAGTGTCGAAGGCGATGGCAATATCGCCAAGCTCGTGCTCGGTCGGGGGAAAGGGCGCGCCACCGGGATCGACCGCGCCGCGTTCCTCGCTCGGCCAGGACAGCACGTTGGTCGGCCGGCCCTTCTGCCGGAACTCCCCGTTCAATTCGGCGATCCGTGCATCGTCACAGGCCAGAAGCGCAATCTCGCCCTCGAAGGCCCGGTCGGCCAGCACCGCTGCACAGGCGCGCTCGGCCAGCACGTCAAGCCCGAAGGCCGCCCAGCGGTCATCTTCAATCACGAGGTCCACGATCATTCCTTGCCTCTACAGGCTTTCCCGTGTCTGCGCCAAGGGGGGAAAGGATGCGCCCGTCAAACGGGCGCTTTCCGCCCAAAGTCGGGACGCCACGTCTTCGCGTTCGGCATAGTCGGCTGTCGTCGCCGGCCCCACCGGCCCCGACAACTCGCGAAACCCGACAGGCCCATAGTTGCCACCGCCCCGCACCTCGGGCGAGGTCGCCGCGAAGAGGATCGACCAGGCCGCCTTCTCGGGCACATGCGACAGGAGCGGCACCACCGTCTTTCCTGCGATCCAGCCCAGCAGCGGGATCGTCGCAAGCCGCGTGAACACCCCGTCCGTGCGCGCAAAACCGGGATGCGCCGCGACGCTGGTGATCCCCCAGCCGCCCGCCTTCGACCGCCGGTCGAGCTCCTTCGCGAACATGAGACAGGCGAGCTTCGTCTTGCCATAGGCGACCATCGGCTTGAACTTTCCCGTGCTCATCAGGTCGTCGAAGTCGAACTCGCCATACTGATGCGCGCCGGAGGAGAGGCTCACCACCCGCGCCCTGGACCGCATGAGGAGCGGCATCAACCCCGCCACCATCGCGAAATGGCCAAGGTGATTGACGCCGAACATCATCTCGAAACCGTCCGTCGTCTCGCTCCGTCCTAGCTCGGCCATCACCGCAGCGTTGAGCACCAGCATGTCGACGTGCTCGATCTCGGCCACCGCCTTTTCTGCAAAGGCGCGCACGCTGGCCTGATCGCCAAGATCGACCACTCGAAACCCGAGGTCGGCCTCCGGCACACGCGCCCGGATCCCGTCCAGAACCGCGCGGCCACGCACCTTGGACCGTCCGCACATGATCACCCGGGCCCCGGCCCGCGCGAGCCCTTCGACGATCGCGACGCAAAGCCCCGTGGTCCCGGTGACCATCGCCACCTGGCCCGTCAGATCGCCCATGTCCGCAGGCGTCCAGTCGAAAGCTTCACTCTTCATCGCTTCAAAAGTACTTTGGGAGGTCTGGAGGGCAAAGCCCTCCAGGGGCATCGGTCTTGTGCAGTCGCACAAGACCGATGGAAAAACTGCGTGGGCAGCCCCCGGCTGCCCACACCGCTAAATGACCTCAGCCCTGCGCTTCTTTCGCGTCGTAAGCCTCGATGATCTTCGCGACCAGCGGATGGCGCACCACATCCTTGGCGGTGAAGTAGTTGAAGGAGATCTTGTCGATGTCCTTGAGAAGCGTCTCCGCCTCCCGAAGCCCCGACTGCACGCCGCGCGGCAGGTCGATCTGGCTCCGGTCGCCGGTGATCACCATGCGCGAGCCCTCGCCCAGACGGGTGAGGAACATCTTCATCTGCATGGTCGTCGCGTTCTGCGCCTCGTCGAGCACCACGAAGGCATTGGACAGCGTCCGCCCCCGCATGAAGGCGAGCGGCGCGATCTCGATTCGCTTCTCTGCGATCAGCTTCTCGACCTGCTTGCCCGGCAGGAAATCGTTGAGCGCGTCATAGAGCGGCTGCATGTAGGGATCGACCTTGTCCTTCATGTCGCCGGGCAGGAAGCCGAGCCGCTCGCCCGCCTCCACCGCCGGACGGGACAGCACGATCCGGTCCACATGACCCGAGATGAACAGGTTCACCCCGACCGCCACCGCGAGATAGGTCTTCCCCGTCCCGGCCGGACCGATGCCGAAGGCCAGTTCGTTCTTGAACAGGTTCTGGACATAGGCCTTCTGCGCTTCGGTGCGCGGCTCGACCATCTTGCGCCGGGTCTTGATCTCGACCCGCCCGCCCTTGAACATCTCGAGCTGTGCCTCGGGCCCGGCGCTGTCGCCGGGGGCGTCGAAGAACATGCCCATACGGATCTCTCCGTCGATGTCTCCGGCCTCGATCTGCCGGCCGCTCTCAAGCCGCTGGTAGAGCGATTGAAGAACCGCTGCCGCCTGACCCCGCGCCGCGCCATCCCCGACCACGGCAAGCTGGTTGCCACGGCGCAGGATATGCACATTCAACTGGTGTTCGATCTGGGCGAGGTTTCGGTCGAATTCCCCGCACAAGTCGATCAACAATCGGTTGTCGGGAAACTCCAGCAGGGTTTCGTGAATGTCTTCGGGTTTCGGCGGGTTTAACGCATCTAGTCCCAAGTATATCTCCGTTTCACGGGGTGCCTGTACCAACGATGGTGGACCCGTTCCGGTTCCCACGCAAGAAATAGTGCGCAAATTTCATGCAATCTTCACGAAAAGACCGCGCACCGGGGGGTGCGCGGTCGAATTTTGGGCGAAAGTGAATCTGTCGCGTCCTGGCCGTCGCAACGGTTAGGGCAGGATGTCGATCAGGTCGTCCGAGGTGCGCCATTCGCCGATCACGGCGCCGCGCGGCAGTTCGTTGGAACAGCGCGGCAGGCCCGATTTCGGGTCGGACCGGTCACCGCCGTATCCTTCCAGACCGTCATCCACGATCCAGGCTTCGCAGCCGTCGGGCAGAACCGCGACAGCGGCAAGTCCGTCGCGCGGACCCTGCGGATCGCCGAACGAGCTGTCATAGGGACGCGCGATCAGCTTCGGCGCACCGCCGTCGTAGGCAGTGGATTGGCAGGCCGCGAGCGTCACGGGCGCGAGCAGGGCCAGAACGAGTGTCTTCTTCATCATGGGTTCGGATACCTGTAGCAAACGATTTCGACGCGACGGTTCTTCTGCATATTCGCAGCCGAATCGTTGGCCGCGATCGGGCGGCGTTCGCCGAAGCCGACGACACGGTCCACCACGGCGCCCGTCGAGCGGGCAACCTGCGCGACCGTATTGGCGCGGTTCTGCGACAGGCGCATGTTGTATTCGTCCGAGGCCCGGCTGTCCGTATGGCCATAGACGGCATAGGCGAAGGCGCCCGCCGAGGCGAAGAACTGCTGGAGCCACTGGCGGCCCGTCGCGGTCAGTTGGTGGCTGTCGGTCGCGAAGAGCACGTCGGTGTTCTGCACCGCGCAGGTGTTCTTCTCGAGGCACATGTGGCGCCCCGTTTTGGGATCGCGGCGCGACACCATGTAGCCTTCGACGCCGCCGTCGGTCCACCAGTGCATGCAACCATCGGGATCGACCCAGAGGCCCCAGTTGATCTTGCCGGTCACGGTGACCTGGCTCTGAGCGGATGCCGTGGTGGCAACTCCGCCCGCAGCCGCAATGCCCAGCACGGCCGCGGTCGCGACTGTCCTGAACCGTTTGAAAACCCGGTTCTTCACTCCTAATCCCCCAAAATGGCCGCGTGGCGACGGCGCAGACTTATGTGTCGGAGGTTAAACCGATGAAAAGCCGCATGTAAATGGCGCTGGACCCGATTTTGTGGTCGGACCCCAGACATTCCACAACCGTGGTGTCCAAAGAGGGAACAATGACCCGGGACTCGCCGGATCGCCTCGGAAACCCGCGCGAGTGGCGGTGTCAGATCAATTCGCCGGCCAGCGAATTGGGCGCACGGGCGGTGATTCTCACCCGCCGCAGGTCGCCCACCGCGATGTCCCCTGCGTTTGGCCCGCTGTCCGGGGCCGAGACATGGACCGCATGCAGGTAGTCCGACTTGCCGACCATCTGGCCGGGAAGGCGCCCGGATTTCTCGAAGAGCACGCCGACCTCGCGGCCCACCATGCCCTCGAGCGCCGCGGCAGCCTGATCGTTGAGGAGCGCCTGGAGACGCTGCAAGCGCTCGTCCGCGACGACGTCGTCCACCAGGGGCCGTTCGGCGGCGGGGGTGCCGGGACGCGAGGAATACTTGAAGCTGAAGGCGCTGCCGTAGCCCACGGCCCGGATCAGCGAAAGCGTGTCCTCGAAATCCTGATCGGTCTCTTCGGGGAAGCCCACGATGAAATCTCCCGACAGCATGATGTCGGGACGCGCCGCGCGAATGCGGTCGATGAGCCGCAGATATTCCTCGGCGGTATGCTTGCGGTTCATCCGCTTGAGGATCCGGTCCGAGCCCGACTGCACCGGCAGGTGCAGATAGGGCATGAGCTTTGCACATTCCCCATGCGCCGCGATCAGGTCGTCGGACATGTCGTTGGGATGCGAGGTGGTGAAGCGGATGCGCTCCAGCCCGTCGATGTCGTTCAGGGCCCAGATCAGCCGCGCCAGCGTCCAGTCGCCGCCGTCGCCCTGCCCATGATAGGCGTTCACATTCTGACCCAAGAGCGTTATCTCGCGCACCCCGCGCTCGACCAGTTCCTGCGCCTCGCGCAAGATGCGTTCCGGCGGGCGGCTCACTTCGGCGCCGCGGGTATAGGGCACCACGCAGAAGGCGCAGAACTTGTCGCAACCTTCCTGCACGGTCAGGAACGCTGCCGGCGCACGCCGCGCAAGCGGCCGGTTCTTCAGCACCTCGAACTTGTCCTCGACCGGAAAATCCGTATCGACGGGACGTTCGCCTGCCTCCACCGCGGCCACCATGTCGGGCAGCCGGTGATAGGTCTGCGGCCCCACGACAAGATCCACCAAGGGCTGGCGCCGCATGATCTCCTCGCCTTCGGCCTGCGCCACGCAGCCTGCGACGCCGATCTTGAGGTCGGGTTTGGCGTCCTTGAGATCCTTGAACCGGCCAAGCTCGGAATAGACCTTCTCGGCCGCTTTTTCCCGGATGTGGCAGGTGTTGAGCAGGATCATGTCCGCTTCTTCGGGGCTTCCCACCTCGACATAGCCCTTCGACCCCATGGCCTCGGCCATGCGCTCGCTGTCATAGACGTTCATCTGGCAACCGTAGGTGCGGATGAAGAGCTTCTTCGGGTCCATATCGGCCATCTCGGGCTCCATGTGCTGGGTCAGCGCGCGTCCTACCCCGATTGCGCCTTCATCGCAACGCCCCGGGGGCCGGGCCAAGGTCCGGGCTTGCACCCCGCCCGCTTTCAAGGATTGTTTACCGGACCCGGGCCAAGCTACCAAGGACACATGCGATACACCTCCCTCGATCACTTCCGGCAAACCGGTGCCGCCGCCATCGCGCGCGGGCCCGCCGCAATGATCTTCGTCGAAGACCTGATCGAGGTCGAAAGCACGATCCGCTACCACCAGCTCACGGGCTTCAAGGCGATCCTGCTCTTCGCGCCGACGGCGCTTGAGCTGCCCTCCTCGCTCGAGGACGAGGTGCACAGGATCGACTATCCCGTGCTCGACGTCGCGGACGTGCAGCGCGCCGTGGACGCGGTGAACGACATGGCCCCGGGAGCCTGGCTCTATTACTGTTATAACGCCGAATACCTGTTCTTTCCCTTCTGCGAGACGCGGAACGTGAACGAACTTCTCACCTTCCACACCGAAGAACGCCGCTCGGCCATGCTCGCTTATGTCGTCGATCTCTACGCCGACGACCTCCGGCGCTATCCCAATGCCGTATCGCTCGATCACGCCTGCCTCGACAAGACCGGATACTATGCGCTGTCCCGGCCCGATCCGGGCAACCGGAACTACCCCAAGGAACGGCAGCTCGATTTCTTCGGCGGCCTGCGCTGGCGGTATGAGGAGCATGTCCCCCGCGACCGGCGCAAGATCGACCGCATCGCGATCTTCCGCGCCAAGCAAGGCCTGCGCCTGCGGGCCGATCACACGTTTTCGGACGAGGAGTACAACACCTACGCCTGCCCTTGGCATAACAACATCACCGCCGCCATCGTCAGCTTCCGGACCGCGAAGGCGCTGAAGATGAACGCCGGGTCGACCTTCGCGATCCCGACCTTCAAATGGCATAATTCCGTGCCCTTCGACTGGACCTCGCAGCAGCTTCTCGATCTTGGGCTAATGGAACCGGGCCAGTGGTTCTAGGCCCTCTCTTCGCCTAGCGCCCGTCGCGAAACACCGGCGAATCGGCCTTCGGGTTTACACCCGCGAAGCACCTGCCCTATGCTTGTCGCGAACCCCGCAAGCACCTGCGTCCGGGCATTCCCCCGGTGCGGCCTTGCCAAACCCATTCTCCGATCAGACCCAAGAGGTAAGCATGTCCCAAGTCAAATCGGGCGACAAAGTCCGCATTCATTACACCGGCACACTGACCGACGGCACCGTCTTCGACAGCTCCGAAGGCCGCGATCCGCTCGAATTCACCGTGGGCTCCGGCCAGATCATCGCAGGGCTCGACAAGGCGCTTCCGGGCATGACCGTTGGCGACAAGAAATCGGTCCCGGTCCCGGCGGACGAGGCCTATGGCCCGCACAACCCCGAAGGCGTCGCCGAGGTGCCGCGCGACCAGATCCCCGCCGACATTCCGCTTGAAGAAGGTCTCCAGCTTCAGATGCAGACCCCGCAAGGGCAGCAGCTTCCCGTCACGGTGACGAAAATCTCCGAAGAAAGCGTGACGCTCGACGCCAATCACCGGCTCGCGGGCAAGGATCTGACCTTCGACATCGAACTGGTGGAAATCGCCTGATCTCTCGGCTCTGTTGGAACCTCCTGTCCTGCCCATTTGTTGACAGGACAGGAGGACAGACAGATGGCAGATCCCAAAGTCAAAGCCGCCACGCTCATTCATGGCGCCCCCACAGTCGTCTACGAAGCCTTCACGGACCCCGAGCAGTTGACGCGGTTCTGGTTTCCCGTGATCTCGGGACCGCTCGAAGCGGGTGCCGAAGTGACCTTCGCCCTAGGCGAGGAACCCGACGCCATGTGCATTGACGTCAAGGTGGACGAGGCCCGCCCGGGCGAAGTCCTGTCCTTCGACTGGGGTCCTGAGGATCACCCGACCCGCGTGACCTTTCGATTCACTGAAAAGGGACCGACGACCGAGCTTTCGGTCACGGAAACCGGTCACAGTGCGGGCGAAGAGGAGAACATTGCCGCGTGGCTCGACTCGCAGGGCGGGTTCAACCAGCTCGTGATCGCGGCCAAGGCTTGGGTCGAGCACGGCGTGTCGGTTCAGATCGTGACCGACCGTGCGGGGTAAGCGCCGGGCGCTTGCCCGACGTCCCGGCTTAACCTTTCGAGCGCAGGCGGATCACCACATCGACCTTGGAAATCTCGGCCCCTTTCGGCGCGGCCGGAAGGGCTGCGATCTCGAGGTCCTCTTCCGGCGCATCCTGAAGCTGGCCGGTGTCTTCCCAGAAGAAATGCGGATGGTTCGTGGTATTCGTATCGAAATACCCCTTGGTCCCGTTGACGAGGATCTCGCGCAGGAACCCGACTTCGGAAAAGGACCTGAGCGTGTTGTAAACGGTGGCGAGCGAAACCTTGTCACCCGCCGCCTGCGTCGCCTCGAACAGGCTCTCGGCGGTCACATGCCGATGCTGCCCGTCGCCGACGAGGAGCGATGCGATGGCAAGCCGCTGTTTCGTCGGGCGCAGTCCGGCGGACTCCAGCCAACGCGCGCCCATCTCTTTTGCCTGACTGTGATGCATTTCGTGCCTCTGGCTCGGTCTGACAGCATTTATACGGCGGGATGCCGCCCTATTTCAAACGGTTTTCCCTTGTGGCGCTTGCCCGGCGCGAACCGGGCCGACCCCGCCTGGATCGCGCCGGGCGCCTCCGGCCTGCCAAGGGCGGACTGCGGCGCCTCGGCACATGGCACGCCCAGTGCCCTTGCTTACGGCGTCCGGCGGGTGATAGAGGGAGCCGAGACCGCGCAGTTCAAGCAAATGGGGGCCTGATGGCTGATTTTCCGACCAGTTTCGACAAAGAAGACCTGCTCAAATGTGCAGCGGGCGAACTGTTCGGTCCCGGCAACGCGCAGCTGCCCGCACCGCCCATGTTGATGATGGACCGGATCACCGACATTTCGGGGGACGGCGGCAAGCACGGCAAGGGCCATGTCGTCGCCGAATTCGACATCACGCCGGACCTCTGGTTCTTCGACTGCCATTTCCCGGGCAACCCGATCATGCCCGGCTGCCTTGGTCTTGATGGCCTCTGGCAGCTGACCGGCTTCAACCTCGGCTGGCGCGGCTGGCAGGGGCGCGGCTATGCGCTGGGTGCCGGCGAAGTGAAGCTGAAGGGCATGGTCCGCCCGGACCGCAAGATGCTCACCTATTACGTCGATTTCACCAAGGCCGTTCAGACCCGCCGCCTGACCATGGGCGTCGCGGACGGCATCGTGGAAGCCGACGGCGAAGTGATTTATGAAGTCAAAGACATGAAGGTCGCGCTCTCTGAATCGTAATCAGGGGACGGGCGCTACCACAGGGAAGGAGCCACAATGCAACGTGTCGTCGTAACGGGGCTCGGCATCGTGTCGCCCATCGGCAACAACGCGGACGAGGTCATTGCCTCGCTCAAGGCGGGTCGCTCGGGCATCACCGCCAACCAGGACATGATCGACCACGGCTTTCGCAGCCAGGTCGCCGGTGCTGTCGATCTCGACATCAAGGAACATGTCGATAAGCGCGCGCTGCGCTTCATGGGACCGGGGGCCGCCTATGCCTATATAGCCATGGGTCAGGCCATCGCGGATGCGGGTCTCGACGACGCGACGGTCGTGAATGAGCGCACCGGCCTGATCGCAGGTTCGGGGGGGCCGTCGACCAGCGCGATGTTCCAGGCGCATCAGACAGTGCTCAATTCCGGCAGCCCGAAGCGGATCGGCCCCTTCGCGGTGCCGAAGTGCATGTCGTCCACGATCTCCGCGAACCTCGCCACAGCCTACAAAATCAAGGGCATCAACTACTCGATCACCTCGGCCTGCTCGACCTCGCTCCACTGCATCGGCAATGCCGCCGAACAGATCATGTTGGGCAAGCAGGACGTGATGTTCGCGGGCGGAGCGGAAGAACTGGACTGGACTCTGTCCTGCCTCTTCGACGCGATGGGTGCCATGTCGTCCAAGTATAACGACGCACCGGAAAAAGCCTCGCGGGCATTCGACGCGGACCGAGACGGTTTCGTGATCGCCGGCGGCGGCGGGATGGTGGTGCTCGAAAGCCTTGATCATGCGCTGGCACGCGGCGCCAAGATCTATGCCGAGGTCACGGGCTTTGGCGCGACGAGCGACGGCCATGACATGGTGGCCCCCTCGGGCGAAGGCGGCGAGCGGGCCATGAAGCTCGCGCTGTCGACCCTGCCTGAAGGTCGCAAAGTTGGCTATATCAACGCCCATGGCACCTCGACTCCGGTCGGCGATGTCGGAGAAGTGAAAGCCGTGCGCCGCGTGTTCGGCGAAGGCTCGACCCCGCCGATCAGCTCGACCAAGTCGATGACCGGTCACGCGCAGGGTGCGGCAGGTGCACTCGAGGCGATCTTCTGCCTGCTCATGCTGGACGGCGATTTCATTGCGCCCTCGATCAACGTGGACAGCCTCGACCCAGAGGTGAAGCCCGAGGAAATCGCCACGGCGCTCCGGGAAAACGCGGGGCTCGACACGGTGATGACCAACAGCTTTGGCTTCGGCGGGACCAACGGGTCCATGCTTCTCAGCAAATACAACGACTAAGAACAATCAGGAGTGGGGCAATGGCGGACTGGATGAAGGGCAAGCGCGGCCTGGTCATGGGGGTCGCCAACGACCGTTCGATCGCATGGGGCATCGCGCAGGCCATGGCGGCCGAGGGGGCGGAGCTTGCCTTCTCCTATCAGGGCGACGCCTTCGGCAAACGGGTCGAACCGCTCGCCGCGTCGCTCGGGTCTGATATCCTCGTGGACATGGACGTGACCAACGACGAAACCCTCGACTCGGGCTTCGCCGCGCTTTGGGAGCGTTGGGATCGCATCGATTTCCTCGTTCACGCCATCGCCTACTCCGACAAGACGGAACTCACGGGCCGGTTCCTCAACACCTCGCGGTCGAATTTCAAGAACTCGTTGGATATCTCCTGCTACTCGCTGATCGAAGTCGCGCGGCGGGTCGAACCGAAAATGACCGACGGCGGCTCGATCATCACGCTGACCTATGGCGGGTCGAACCGGGTCACGCCCTACTACAACGTCATGGGCGTGGCGAAAGCCGCGCTGGAGGCGACCGTGCGCTACATGGCCAACGACATGGGGCCCCAGAACATTCGCGTGAATGCCATCTCGCCGGGGCCGATGAAAACGCTCGCCGGCGCAGCCATCGGCGGTGCGCGCAAGACCTTCCGCCACACCGAGGCCAACAGCCCGATGCGCAAAAACGCCACGCTGGAGGCAATCGGCGGCACCGCCGTCTACCTCTGCTCCGACTATGGCGCCTGCACGACCGGCGAGATCATCACGGTCGACGCCGGTTTCCACGTGCTGGGCATGCCGCAGCCCGAACACCTCTGAGCTCAGGTCCAAGAGTGACAGGCGACGGTCAGCCCCGCCGTTTCGCGTTCACGGGCCGCGTGTCGTCGCGGCCCTCGGTGATCCGGTAGCGCGAGCGCGACCAGCGACCATCGAAGTCGGTCTCGTCGCCGTAGTCCATGAAATCGTCGTAATACTGGTGCCGCCCCTCGGCCCGGTGCTCGTGCTTGATCGGGCACCAATAGGCTTCGGTCCGCGCGGCGACCTCGGTCGCATAGGCGAGCACGCCGTTGCCATAGCCGCAATACAGGCAGTTGAGTTTCTGAAACGGGTTGAGATAGGGCAGCCGCCCCCGGTCGACGACCACATACTCCCGCCGCCGCACCATCGGGATGCGGTAGATCGGGAAACAGATCCACATGTAGAGCGTCACGAAAAGGTCGAGAACCACGAAGGCGAAAAAAACCGAGTAAATCACTGGCAACGTCGCAATGACTAGCGGGTTAAGGCCCCGCATGTATTCGCGGATCGCGTGCATCCGGTCGGAGGTCTCATTCAGGGCTTCTTCGGTCCGGGCCCGGCGCGCTGCCACCCGGTTCTGCACACGCATCAGAAAATCGTCGAACGTCATCCGCATTTAATGCCCCATGAGACTGTTCAAAAAATTAGTATTGCGCAGGAAAACGTCAAGTCTGCTGAACGTTTTGTTTCCAAGACAGATACGCTCCGTTTCCGCCATAATCGTTGCCCGAGTCCGCGCATTTGCGGCATGAACAAGGCACGGACCGCGCGTTGATCCCTCCGACGATCTCGCCGCGCGGTCCCCTGTGAACCCGGCTCGCCGTGGTGTGGTCGTCGCTGTGAACGACCCGGGGGAACCCCGAGACCCACCACGGCTGCGCCTTTCGACAGGGACGCTTCGACCGGCGCGGCCTGCTCTTTCCCTTCCCCTCCCGGCGTGACAGTCTGCCCCGAAAACGGGAGGACACATGCCGATCACCACCTGCGTCTTCGATGCCTATGGCACGCTCTTCGACGTGGCCGCTGCTGCACGCGAGGCGGCGAGCGAGCCGGGTACCGGCAAGCTCGCCGAGGTCTGGCCAAGGCTCGCGGCGGACTGGCGGCGAAAGCAGCTCGAGTATTCGTGGCTCCGGGCGATCACCGGCGAACATGTGAGCTTCTGGCAGGTGACGCAGGACGGGCTCGACTGGGCGCTCGAGGCGCAAGGGATCGCGGGCGACGCGGACCTTCGCGAACGCCTCCTCGCGCTTTACTGGGAGCTTTCCGCCTATCCCGAGGTGCCCGGCGTGCTGGCTGCGCTGAAGTCCAGCGGCCTGAATGTCGCGATCCTGTCGAACGGCTCGCCCGACATGCTCCAGGGGGCCGTAGACAGCGCCGGCATCGGCGAATTTCTGGACGACATCCTCAGCGTGGAAAGCGTGGGCATCTTCAAGCCCGCAGCACCTGTCTATGACATCGTAACCAAGCGCTTTAACTGCCCGCGCGACGCCGTGCTCTTCGTGTCGTCGAACGGCTGGGACGCCTCCGGCGCGGCGGGGTTCGGCTTCTTCACCGCCTGGGTGAACCGCGCGGGCGAGCCGATGGACCGGCTGGGCCACCCGCCCCATGAAATGATCACCGACCTCACCTCGATCCCCGACATAGCGAGCGCCATATGACCCGTTTCACCGCCCCCGATGGCACCCAGATCGCCTATACCGACGAGGGAGAGGGCCTTCCCCTCATCGCGCTCTCGGGCCTGACCCGCAACGGGCGCGACTTCGATTTCCTCGCTCCGCATCTGTCCGGCGTGCGCCTGATCCGCCCCGACTATCGCGGTCGTGGACTTTCGGGACTCGCCGCGTGGGAGACCTATGCCGTGCCGCAGGAATCCGGGGATGTGGTGGCGCTCATGGATCATCTCGGGATCGAAAAGGCTGCCTTTCTTGGCACCTCGCGGGGTGGGCTCAACGCCATGCTCCTTGCCGCGACCCAAAGCGCGCGGGTGATCGGCGTCTGCCTCAATGACGTGGGGCCGGTTGTGGAACGCGCCGGGCTCGAAGCCATCGACAGCTATATCGGACGCAACCCCAAGGCCCGCACTCTGGACGAGGCCGCCGAGATCCGTGCGCAGACCGCCAAGGGCTTTGCCGGCGTGCCGCACGCGCGCTGGCGGGAAGAAGTCGAGCGCAACTACATCGAAACGCCCGAGGGGCTTCGCATCAACTATGATCCGGCGCTGCGCGACAGCTTCCTTGCCTCCATGGCCGCCGATACCCCCGATCTCTGGCCGCTCTTCGACGCGCTGGCAGGCAAGCCGCTCGCCGTGATCCGGGGCGAGAACTCCGATGTGCTGTCGGCGGCGACACTGGCCGAAATGCAGGCCCGGCGCCCCGACCTTATCGCCGCCGTGGTGCCGGATCGGGCGCATATCCCCTTCCTCGACGAACCCGAGGCCGTGGACGCCATCACCCGCTGGCTGGAGGCTTGCCGTTGAACATCGACATGATCCGCGCGGCCCGCAGCCGCCTGTCCGGCCACGCCCGCGTGACACCGCTCCTGTCCTCGCCCTTTCTGGACGAGCTTGCGGGACGGCGCATCCTCGTCAAACCCGAGTGCCTGCAACACACCGGCAGCTTCAAGTATCGCGGGGCACGAAACGCGCTCGCGGCCCTTGAGCCCGAGACACGCGCCCGGGGCGCCATCGCCTTTTCCTCCGGCAATCACGCGCAGGGCGTCGCGCTCGCCGCGCGGGAATTCGGTGTTCCGGCCGTCATCGTGATGCCCGCCGACGCCCCGGTGCTGAAGCTCGCCAACACCCGGGGGTTCGGGGCCGAGGTCGTCACCTTCGACCGCGCGACAGAGGACCGTGACGAGATCGGGGAACGACTGTCGCGCGAACGGGGCCTTAGCCTCGTGAAACCCTTCGACGAACCCGAGGTGATCGCCGGCCAGGGCACCGTTGGGCTCGAAATCGCCGAGCAGGCCGCCGACCTCGGCGTGACCCGGGCGCAGGTCGTCGTCCCATGCGGTGGAGGGGGGCTCACGTCCGGCATCGCGCTTGCGCTCGCCGATACCGCGCCCGGAATGACCGTCCACCCCGTCGAGCCCGAAGGTTTCGACGATGTCTCCCGGTCCCTCGCTTCGGGTCGGCACGAGGTGAACTCCCGCCTCTCCGGCAACATCTGCGACGCGATCATCACGCCAAGCCCCGGAAAGCTGACCCTGCCGATCATGAGCGCCCATTGCGGCCCCGGCATCACCGTGACCGAGGACGAGGCTCTCAAGGCCATGGCGCAGGCCTTCCTCAGGCTCAAGATCGTTCTGGAACCCGGTGGTGCAGTGGCACTCGCGGCGGCACTTTCAGGGAAATGCGAGTCGGAGACGGTGATCGCCGTGGCGAGCGGCGGCAACGTTGACCCGACGATCTTTGCCCAAGCCATGGCGACGCTCTGATGCCCTTCGCAGCGCTCGGCGACATTCTTACCCATTACCGCGAGGATGGGCCCGAGGATGGGCCCGTGCTCGCCTTCGCCAATGCGCTCGGCACCGAGCTTTCGATCTGGGACGATGTGGTCGCGCGACTTCCGGACGGGCTGCGCGTCATCCGCTACGACATGCGCGGCCACGGCCAGACCTCGGTGCCCCCTGGACCCTACTACATGGGCGACCTCGTGCAGGATGCCGGGCGGCTCTTCGATCATCTCGGTGCACGCGAGGTGGTCATGGTCGGCCTTTCCATCGGCGGCATGGTGGCGCAGGGGCTGGCCGCCGAACGGCTCGATCTGATCCGCGCGATGGTGCTGTCCAACACCGCCTCCAAGATCGGCACCTCCGAGATCTGGCAGGACCGTATCGCACAGGTTCGCGACGGCGGGATCGAGGCGGTGGCCGATGCGACGATGGAGCGTTGGTTCCCCCGCGCGACCCGCCGCACGCATCCCGGCCTCGTGGCCCGCGCCCGCGCCATGCTGGTCGCGCAGGACCCCGAGGGCTTCATGGCCTGCGCCGCCGCGATCGGCGAGACCGACCTTTACGAGTCGACGGCGCGGCTGACCCTCCCCACCCTCGGAATCGCGGGGAGCGAGGATGGCTCGACACCCACCGACCTTGTGCGCGAGACCACGAGCCTCATCAAAGGCGCGAAGTTCGAGATCATCCGGCGCGCGGGCCACGTGCCCTGCATCGACCAACCTGAAACCTATGCGGCGGTCCTGACCGCCTTCCTGACCGAGATCGGACACATCTGATGGCGCGCTTTCTCCTCATTCATGGCTCGAACCACGGCGCATGGTGCTGGGAGGCCGTTGTTCGAAACTTGCAAGAACTCGGCCACGATGCGCTCGCCATCGACCTTCCCGGGGCAGGATCGGACAAGACCCCGCTCGAGGAGGTGACGCTCGCCTCCTATGCTGACGCGGTTCTGGGCGCGGTGGACGGGCCGACGATCCTCGTCGCGCATTCGGCGGGCGGCTTCGCGATCACCGAGGCGGCCGAACGCGATCCGTCGAACATCGAGGGGCTCGTCTATGTCACGGCCTATGTGCCTGCCCCGGGAAAGTCGCTGGTCGCAATGCTGAAGGAGGCGCCCGAACAACCGATGCGCAACGCTTTCGAGCTGCGCGAGGATCGCGTCGCCTTCCGGTTCAAGGACGACTTCGTTGCCGGACCGATGTATGCCGATTGCCCGCCCGGCACCGCCGACCACGCGGCCCCGCGCCTGAGCTGGCAACCCTTCGCGCCGCAGACCACGCCCGCGACGCTCACCGGCGCGTCGGACCACCTGCGCAAGCTATATGTCTTCTGTGACGAGGATCGGGGCATCCCGCCCGCCCATCAGGAACAGATGGCGGCGGGCTTCCGCGAGGACGAAAGCGTGCATCTGCCCTCAGGCCATTCGCCCTTCTTCCAGATGCCCGAAACGCTCGCCCGCACGCTCGCGGACTTCGCGGACGCAACGTAAACAGACCGCGGGCTTGTCCGGGCGCGCATGACGCGGCAAGACAAAAATGAAACACGGTTTCGCACGCTCGGGAGGGATACCATGGACAAGATCAAGGCCGCCGTCTGCCACGCCTTCGGGGAACCCCTCGTCATCGAGGAGATCTCGATCCGCCCGCCCGAGGCCGGCGAGGTCGAAGTCGAAATCCACGCCGTCGCGATCTGCCAATCCGATATATCCTTCGCCGAGGGCGGCTTCGGCGGCCCGCTTCCCGCCGTCTACGGACACGAAGCGGCAGGCATCGTGTCCAGGGTCGGCCCCGAGGTCCATGGCATCGCGCCCGGTGACCGGGTCGTCGTGACCCTGATCCGCGCCTGCGGCCATTGCCCCTCCTGCCAGACCGCGCGTCCCGTCACCTGCGAAACGCCCTATGACGGCCTTGATCAAGGTCCCCTCACGACTGGTGACGGCGCCCCGGTCTATCAGGGGCTTCAGACCGGTGCCTTCGCGGAACGGGTCGTCGTGCTGGCCAGTCAGGTCGCGAAAATCCCCGACACCGTGCCCATGGACTCGGCCGCGCTCTTGGCCTGCGGGGTGATCACCGGCATCGGGGCGGTCGTCAATGTGGCCAACATCCGCCCCGGGCAAACGGTCGTCGTGATCGGCGCGGGCGGTGTCGGGCTCAATGCCATTCAGGGGGCCCGCATTGCCGGCGCGGCCCGGATCATCGCCGTTGACATGACCGAGGAAAAGCTCGCCATGGCGCGCGACTTCGGTGCCACGCATGGCGTCCTTGCCTCGGAGGAAAAGCCCTGGTCCGCGATGAAGAAACTCAACGGCGGGCGCGGGGCCGACGCGGTCTTCGTCACCGTGGGCGCGGCGCCTGTCTATGACGCGGCGCCGCGTTACCTCGCCCCGGGCGGCAACGTGATCATGGTCGGCCTGCCCCATGCCACGGCCAAGGCGAGCTATTCCCCGCTTGGCATGGGCAACGCGGCGCAGGGTATCCTTGGCACCATGATGGGCAACACCGTCATCGCCCGCGACATCCCGTGGATGGTCGATCTTTACGAACAGAAGCGACTGAAGCTCGACGAACTGATTTCGAATCGCTTCCCCCTCGACCAGATCAACGAGGCCATCGCCTCGACGAAATCCGGCAGCGCCAAGCGGAACGTCATCGTCCTGAAGTGACCCCGCGCCGAGAGGGGCGAAACGCCTGTCACCGGGTAATTTTTTCTCTCTGCGGGCCGGTGCAACCGGCCGCTCCTCCCCCCCGAGGGTGGCCGGTGAAGCGACCAGCCAGGGTTCAAGACGCTTGCTTCCGTGGCGAGACGGGCGAACAATGAACCAGTTCGAATATTTCAGAATATTTTTTTGACCGCGGGGCGGACGGGACATCCCCTCCTGCATGACGTTTCGTTTCGGCCGTTTGGCTGCACACCCGGGCGCCCTGCCCCTTGAAAGCTCAATCGATGTGGCAGCTAACCATCTTCGACTGGTCGGGCATCCTTTCTGTCATGCTCGCCGTTCTCGCCTACGGCCTGCTCCAGACCGGCTATATTCGCGGCACCGGGAGCATCTACCCCGGCCTCTACCTCATCTCCGCCCTGCTCATGCTGGTGAGCCTCTGGAAGGACTGGAACGCCGCGGCCTTCGTGGTCGAGGTGATCTGGATCGTAATCTCGGTCTATGGGCTCGTGCGCACCTTTGTCCTGACGACGCGGGCCGACTTCTCGGACGAGGAGATGACACTGATCTCCGACGGCCTGCCGAATATGGCGCGCCCGACCGCGCGGCAACTTCTGAACAAATGCACCTGTGTCGATGCCGCCCCGGGCACGCTTCTGACCGCCGAGGGCACGCCCGTCACCCATCTGCATTTCATCGTCGAGGGCGCGGCGCGGGTCCTGTCGGACGGATCCGTCGTCGGCACGATCAACCGTGGCTTCATCGGCGAAATGGAGGTGATGGAAGCGGCCCCCGCCTCGGCCACGGTCGAGATCGTCGAAGCCGCGCGCATCTACAGCATCGCCGGCACCGTCCTGCGCGCGCTCACCGAGCGTGACGATGAATTCGCCCATGTTCTTGGCCGCCATCTCGCCGAAAGCACGCGGCGCAAGCTCATCGACGCGAACGCCCGCCTCGCGGCGCATGAAAAACGCAACGTGGCGGCCTGACCCGGCGCCGGATGCCTCAGCGCAGGTGCCCCCGGCTCGCCATCGCGCGCGCATAGATCCAGAGCCCAGCCGCGATCAGGATCAGCACCGAAGAGAAGGCGAGCGGCGTCGGTGACACGACGTCTGCGGCCTCGCCCACGGGCAGGCTCAGGGAATAGCCGGTCGTCACGAGCACCCCGATCAGGGACAGCACAAAGGCCAGCACAGCGAAACGCGATCGCGCCAGAAGCAGCACCGAGCCCAGGAGCGCGCCCCAGACGCCCAGCGCATAGGCGAGGCTCACCCAGACGGGCAGCGTGTCGAACCAGGAGACCTGGGCCGACGACAGCGCTTCCGTATAGGCCGCGATCTGCAGCCGCGATACGACGTAGATTCCGGCGCCCACCGCGTTCCACAGGAGCGACAGCCAACCCACGACCCGAAGGTGCCACGGCGTCATCCCCGGCCTCCGTTCCACTGCATCTTCATGTAGACACCTCCCCGCGCCAACTCGTCCAGCATCTGCGCCACTCGTTTCTCCCGCGTCTCGGCCCGTTTCGCGCGACAGATCCAGCCGAGATAGTCGTTCCGCTGGTAGTCCGGGCGCCCGTCATAGGCCGCGCGCAGCCCGCCGAGCTCCAGCCGCGCGGCGATGTGCTCCGGCAATTCGTGGCGCTCACGCTTCAACATGAAGCCAGCCTTGCCGCTTGACGGCCATGGGTCAAGCAGACAGCGTGCCGACATGAAACGCATCGTCATTCTCACCGGCGCGGGCGTGTCCGCCGAAAGCGGCCTTGGCACCTTTCGCGACAAGGACGGGCTCTGGACGAAATACGACCTCAACGAGGTCGCGACGCCCGAGGGATTTGCCCGCAACCCGGTGTTCGTCCACGACTTCTACAACGCCCGTCGCGCCAATTGCCGGGGGGCGGAACCCAATGCGGCCCACCGCGCGCTCGCCCGGCTGTCCGCGGCGGTTCCCGGTCAGGTCACGTTGGTCACACAGAACGTCGACGACCTGCACGAACGCGCCGGCGCGGTGGGAGTGATCCACATGCACGGTATGCTCGACGGGGCGCTCTGTGCCTCCTGCGATCATCGCTGGCGCGCGCAGGCGGTCATGTCGCCCGTGGATGCCTGTCCCGCCTGCGGAATGCTGGCGGCGCGGCCTGATATCGTCTGGTTCGGGGAAATGCCCTATCGGATGGACGAGATCTACGAGGCGCTTCTGATGGCCGATCTCTTCGTCGCCATCGGCACCTCTGGCAACGTCTATCCGGCGGCAGGCTTCGCCGCTGAGGCACGGGCGAACGGGGCCGAAACGCTGGAGCTGAACCTCGAACCCACCGAGGGTCGCCGCGCCTTCGACGCGGGCCGCTACGGTCCTGCGAGCAGCGTCGTTCCGGCCTGGGTCGATGAGGTTCTGTCGCGGGTCTAGGGGGCACGACCTCCTCGCGCCCCCTTCCCGGTGCGGGGTCAGTTCCCGGCAGGCTTGTTCATGCCGCCCTGGTTCATGCCACCGTGGCCACCATGGTTCATCATGCCGCCGCCCATTTCGTCCGGTTTGCGGTCATTGTCCACGGGGATCTCGACCACGACCTCGCCGGCCTGTTCGAAGACCAGCGTCACCGCGACAGTCTCGCCGTTCTCGAAGCCGTCGCGCAGGCCCATGAACATGACATGGTCTCCGCCACGTTGCAGAACATGGGTGCTACCTGCCGCGACGGGGAAGCCTTCTTCGACTTCAACCATCTTCATGACCCCTTCGCTGTCGGCGATATGCGTGTGAAGCTCGACCCGCTCGGAGACATCCGACTTCGCGCCGATCAGGCGGTCGTCCGTGTCCCCGGTGTTCGAAATGACGAAGAAGGCCGCGCCGGCCATGGCGTTCATGCCGGCGGCCCGTGCGTAAGCGTCTTCGATGGCGATGATGCTGTCCGCGCGGGCCGGCAGCACGGCGGCGGACAGGGCGAGAGAAGCCGCAGCGGCGGCCAGGAGAGTGCGTTTCATGGATGTTTTCCTGTGTTTGATCTGAAAGCGGAACGTTCAGGTCGTCACAGGCGGCCCCCGTGCCGTAGGGGTCAGTTCATGGCGTGCAACATGAAGGATCGGCGCAGGGCTTTCGACGCTGGCAACCAACCGCTCGAAGGGGCGCGGCAGGTCGGGCAGGACGAAAGCAGCCGCAAAGACGGAGCTGCCATCCGGACAAGGCTCTTTCGTCTCGATCAGTTCGCCATCGGGTCCAATGGTGATGGTCGTCATCCCGACGCCCGAACAGATCACGATCTCGGCGCCGATGTCATGGTTCGCCCCTCGCGCATCGGCGAGGATCACGCCAGACAGCGCGATGAGGCAGGACAGAACAAAGGCGAAAGTCGCACGCATGGTGCCGATCTATCCGCACACCCCGGACCCGGCAAGGCGTCACGTGGTCGCGGAAGGCCCCACGACAAACGAAAACGGCCCCACCGAAAGGCAGGGCCGCTTTGCGTAATCTAGCTGAAATCAGGCCGAGGCTTGTGCCTTGGCGATTTCTTTCTTCACTTTCAGAGCGCGGTCCGAAAGCTCGCTGTCCTTCGCCTTGGCAAGGAAAGCGTCAAGTCCGCCACGGTGGTCGACCGAACGCAGCGCCGAGGCCGAGATGCGCAGCTTGACCGGACGACCCAGCGTCTCGGAAACAAGCGACACGTCGTTCAGGTTCGGCAGGAACCGGCGGCGGGTTTTGTTGTTGGCGTGGCTCACGTTGTTGCCCGTGGCCGGCCCTTTACCAGTCAGTTCGCAGACGCGCGACATGGGTTCATTCCTCATCTTGGCGGCAGTTTCCGGGGGGTTTGGCGCCCGCCCCGACTTGCCAGTCAATACAAACGGGCGCCGCACAGGCAGCGCCCCGAATTCCGTTCGCGGGCAATAGGCCCTTTTTTATGGCCCGTCAAGTGAGTCGCCCCGGAAAGCCGGGCCTTGCCGATCGCCCATGTCCACAGCCCGGCGGCGCCGGGGAAGAGCGGCGTTCCCCCGCCCGTGAAGGGCCCCCTCAATACCCGCGTGTCCGGTCGACGAGGTGAAGCACCGGTTCCCCAGCCTCGGAACGGCGGATGTTTTCGGCCACAACGCGGGCGGCCGCATCGGGTCGGGTTTCCGAGGCGATATGAGGCGTGATCGTTACGCCGGGGTGGGTCCAGAAGGGATGGGCGGCGGGCAGCGGCTCGGTCTTGAATGTGTCGAGGGTGGCATGGGCGATATGGCCCCTCTCCAGCGCCGCAAGCAGCGCATCCTCGTTTATGAGGGCACCGCGACCGGGATTCAGGATGACCGCGCCTCGTGGCAGGGCGGCCAAGGTGTCGGCGTTCATAAGATCGGTCGTCACGGGTGTGGCGGGGAGGAGCAGGACGAGGATCTCGGCTTCCACCAAGGCCGCTGAAAGCCCAGCCTCGCCGTGGTGGCAATTGACCCCTGGAAGCGCCTTCTCCCTGCGGCTCCAGCCGGAAACGCGAAACCCGAGGGTCACCAGCGCGGCGGCGCAGGCTGCACCAAGCACGCCAAGCCCCAGGATCGTCACCCCGCGATCGGCGGCAAGGGGGGGCACCCTCTGGTCCCAGTGCGGGTCCTTGGCCGTGATATAGCGGTCCATCCCGAGGTGGTGGCGCAGGACATGGCCCGTGACCCATTCCACCATGCCTTCGGTCAGTCCCCCGCCCACCATGCGGGCATAAGGCTGGGTCAGGCTGCGATTCTCGATGATACTCTCCACCCCGGCCCAAAGCCCCTGGACAAGCTTCGTGGACGTATAAGGCGAAAGGTCCACAGGACCGCCGCCGGGCGCGTAAATCACGTAATCCACCGTCTCCGGGGCGTGATCGGTGGCCAGCGCCGCCTCGATCCCCGCCTCCTCAAGCGCGGCCTCGAGCGCGGGGGTCCAGACCGGCAGGGCGGCAGGCTTGAGGAGCAACTGGACGCGCAGCATCACTTCTGGCGCGGGCGGTGGACGTGGGCCGACTGGACGAGGCCGAAGCCGATCAGGAGGATCATCATGGCCGAGCCACCATAGCTTACCAGCGGCAAGGGCACACCGACGACCGGGGCAAGGCCCATAACCATCGACATGTTGACCGCGAAGAAGAAAAAGAAGGTCGTCGCGATGCCAAGCGTCAGGAGCGAACCGTAGCGGTCGGAATTGCGCACGGCGGAGACGATGCAGAAGATGATGATGGCCAGATAGACGGCCAGGAGCGACACCGCGCCGATAAAGCCGAATTCCTCGGCCAACGTGGTGAAGATGAAGTCGGTGTGTTTCTCGGGCAGGAAGTTCAGCCGGGACTGCGTGCCCTGCATGAACCCGCGCCCGGACCAGCCGCCGGAGCCCAGCGCGATCTTCGACTGGGTGATATGATAGCCCGCGCCAAGCGGGTCGGACGAAGGGTCGAGGAAGGTGTCGATGCGGCGATACTGGTAGTCCTGCAGAAGCTGCCAGGGGGTTCCGCGCGACGAAAAGACAGCGGCGACAAGGCCCACGCCCGCCCCGCCCACGACGATGAAATAAAGGATATGGACGCCTGCGAGGAACATGAGAACGGCCCCGCCCCCCATGAGCAGGATCGCGGTGCCGAGATCGGGCTGGCGCAGGGTGAGATAGGTCGGAAACAGGATCATGACCACCGGGATCAGCACCCAGAGCGGGCGCGAGACCTTGTCGACGTCGAGCCAGTCGTAATAGGCGGCGAGCACCATCACGAGGGTGATCTTGGTCAGCTCGGACGGCTGAAGGCGCAAGGGGCCCAGGTCGATCCAGCGCTGCGCGCCCATCCCGACCTCGCCGAAGAACTCCACCGCGATGAGAAGCACGACCGAAACGAGGAAGGCCATCGCCGAGAGGTTGCGCCAGAACCAGATCGGCACCATCGCGACGAAGAACATGAGGACCAGCGAGACGCCGAAACGCTTCATCTGGGGCTCGGCCCAAGGGGTCCATGACCCGCCCGCGACCGAGTAGAGCATGAGGAACCCGAAACTGGCCGCCGCACAGATCAGCAGCACCAGCACCCAGTTGATATAGAGCACCTTGGACAGGCCGGTGGGCGTGAACTTGACGTTGTATTCTAGGAAACTCATGCGCGGCTCCGGCCTTCCGAGGGGGCGAGCGGTTCGCGCAGGGTCATTGCTTCGAAGCGGGAGCGGATCGTGCCGCGCTGCGAGCTTGGATAGGCGTCGAGCGGCGGGATGTCGTCGTAGAGCGCGGCCAGCATGATGTCGCGGGCGATCGGCGCAGCGGCAGTAGAGCCGCCCATGCCGTGCTCGACCACGACGGAAACGGCGAGTTCGGGGGCCTGGGCCGGCGCGTAGGCGACGAAGAGCGCGTGATCGCGCCGCTCCCACGGCAGGTCTTCGTTGCGGGTCACACCGCGCGCACGTTCGGCGGCGGTGATGTTGCGCACCTGCGAGGTGCCGGTCTTGCCGGCCATCTGGAGACCTTCCGCGACGATCCGGCTGCTGCCGGCGGTGCCGCGATTGCCGTTGACGACCTCGTACATGCCCTGTCGGACGGCCGCGAGGTTGTCAGGGTCGATGTCGAGCGGCTCGGCCCCGAAGACCGGCTGTTCGACGCCGTCGATGGATCGGACGAGACGCGGCAGGATCGCGTTGCCGGACGCGATGCGCGCCGACATGACGGCGAGTTGCAGGGGCGAGGTCAGCACGAAGCCCTGCCCGATGGAGGCGTTGATCGAGTCGCCAACCACCCATTCGGCGCCGCGTACTTCCTGTTTCCAGGCCTTTGTCGGAATGAGTCCTTCGGCCACCGCCGAGAGCGGCAGGTCGTGGCGGATGCCAAGACCCAGTTTCTTGGCCATGACCGCGATATTGTCGATCCCGACCCGCTGGGCGAGTTCGTAGAAGTAGACGTCGCAGCTTTCCTTGAGCGAACGGACGAGGTCCACACGCCCATGGCCGCCCCGGCTCCAGCAGTGGAAGCGGCGGTTGGACACTTCGAGATAACCGCGACAGGTCACGGTCTCGTTCAGGCTGATCACCCCGGCCTCGAGCGCGGCGAGCGCGGTGACCATCTTGAAGGTGGAGCCCGGCGGATAGGTGCCCTGCGCCGTCTTGTTGGCAAGCGGGCGATAGGGGTCCTCGAGCAGCGCGTTGTAATCGCGCGAGGAAATCCCACGCACGAATTTATTCGGATCGTAGGAGGGCGCGGAGGCGATGGCGAGGATGTCGCCGTTGCGGGTGTCCATCACCACGGCGGCAGCACTTTCGCCGGCGAGCCGCGCCTCGGCGAAGTTCTGGAGCGCATGGTTCACGGTCAACTGCACGTTCGCGCCGGGTTCGCCCTCTTCCCGGCTCAATTCGCGCATGACCCGGCCCACGGCATTCACCTCGATCCGCTTGGTGCCGGCCGAGCCGCGCAGTTCCGCCTCGAGCTTGTTCTCGACCCCGGTCTTGCCGATCTGGAAGCGCGGGATCTGAAGCAGCGGGTCGGGGTTTTCGAGCAGGCTCAGGTCATAGTCCGACACCGGTCCCACGTAGCCCACCACATGGGCGAAGTCCGCACCGAGCGGGTAGATCCGCGACAGGCCCATCTCGGGGGAGATGCCCGGTAGCGCAGGCGCGTTGATGGCGACCTCGGAGATATCCTCCCAGCTGACCCGTTCCGCGACCGTCACCGGCACGAAGGGCGAACGGCGGCGCATTTCCTCGAGCGCCTTGGCCCGGTCCTCGGGCGGCAGCCAGATGAGTTTCGCCAGCCGGTCGAGCACCGCTTCCGGGTCGTCGGCATCCTCGCGCACCAGAACGATGGAGTAGTTCTGTTCGTTACCGGCCAGCAGCACGCCCTTGCGGTCAAAGACGAGCCCCCGCGCCGGTGGGATCAGACGCATGTTGATGCGGTTCTCGTCGGCGAGCATGCGGTATTCGTCGGCCTGATCGACCTGCATGAAGCGCATCCGACCGACCAGAACGGCCGCCATGGCCACCTGCGCGCCGCCCAGCAGAAGGCCGCGACGGGTGATCTTTTTTTGACTCTTCTCTGTATCGACCGGGGTGCGTCTCATATCGTGCGCGCCTCCTGATCGTAGTCCCCGGGTTTCACCTTTTCGATGCGGAAGCCAAGGATCGAGACGCCCACGGCGATGGGATAGAAAACGACCGTCATCACGAGGGACAGGACAGACAGCCCGAAGGAGGTCTGCGGCACGAAGAAGACCCCGAGGATCACCCGCTCCAGAAGAATCATCGCGGTGAAAATGACGGCCACGGTGCCCCATTCGACCACGAAAGGCTGCTTCGTCAGGAGCGCCTGCCGCGAGCGCAATTGTTCGAGCCCGATGATGGTGAGGAACGGCGCGAGCCCGGGCGGGGCCAGCGATAGCATGTCGGCCACGACGAGCACGGCAGCAACCAGAAGCACCGGCACATAGTCCGGGCGGCGCACTGTCCAGGCAAAGGCGAAACACAGGATGAGGTCCGGGGGCGGGAAACTCGCTGCACCAGAATGAAGTGGCAGCATGCGGGTGAAGATGATCACCGCGCAGATGCCCAGAAAGAGCAGCGTGAAAAGAAACCTGCGCAGCGTGAAGGGGTCGATCATTGCCCCACCTCCGCGCTTTGGTCAGGCATGTCGATGTCGGGCGGACAGGTGGCGGGCCGCTCCGCACCCTGGGCCAGATCCAGGCATTCCGCCGGGATGCCCTCGGCCACCGGGGCAAGCACCGGGTTCATGACAAGAAGCGCACCGGTGTCCGTGACCGCTTCGCCGGGGTGCGAGCGCAGCACGCGCAAGAATTCGAGCCGCTGGTAGTCGGCGGCAAGACGCACGCGCAGGCGGCGGTCCTTGCCCTGCACCACTTCGCCCACCAGAAGCCCCGCCGGAAAGACGCCGCCGTCGCCCGAGGACAGCACGCGGTCACCGGGACGCACGAGATCGGTGTTCTCGACGAACTCAAGCGGCGGGGCGACGGAGTTATCGCCGGAGAGGAGCGCGGTCTGACCCGAGGGCTGGATCGTCACCGGGATCGAAGAGTTGGAGTCGGTGAGAAGGATCACCCGCGCGGTCCGCTCGCCCACACCGGCGATGCGACCGACAAGCCCGAGCCCATCCATGGCGGCCCAGCCGTCCACGATCCCGTCGCGCGCGCCCACGTTCAGAAGCACCGATTGCCGGAAGGGCGAGCCCGAGTCCGCCAGCACGACGCCCGTCACGTAGGAGAGCCGCGCATCCATCCGCACGTTGTTGAGGTCGCGCAGTTTGGCGTTTTCCTGTTCGAGCTGAAGCGCGGCTTCCTTCCAGGCCTGCATCTGGCGCAATTCGCGGCGCAGTTCCTGGTTCTGGTCATAGATCCGTCCGTAGCTCTGGAAGCCTTCAACCATGTCGGCCGCCTTCGACACCGGCACCAGCGCCCATTCGAAGCTGGGCACGACCTTGTCCACGAGGTTCGCGCGGAAGCGTTCCACGCGCGGGCTGTCGATGCGCCACAGCAGGAACATCGCAAATAGCACGAAGAGAGTCAGGCCGATCAGGATGCGCCTGACCGGGCCAACGTAGTCTTCGTTGCGTGTCCTCGAACGTGCCAAGGTTCCCCCCGCAGGATGGGGCCAGCCCAGTTTGACTGTGCTTAACTGTCGTAGTCGATAACGTGACGCAGTTGCTTTTCGTATTCCAGTGCCTTGCCGGTCCCCAGCGCAACACAATTGAGCGACTCGTCGGCGACCGAGATCGAAAGCCCGGTCTGTTCGCGCAAGGCAAGGTCGAGCTCGCCCAGAAGCGCGCCGCCCCCGGTCAGCATGACGCCCCGGTCCACGATGTCGGCAGCAAGGTCGGGCGGCGTGGTTTCGAGCGCTGTCATCACGGCTTCGCAGATCTGCTGCACGGGTTCGGACAGCGCCTCGGCCACTTGGGCCTGGCTGATCTCGAGTTCTTTCGGCACGCCGTTCAAAAGGTCGCGGCCCCGGATCGTCATCGACGCGCCGCGCCCGTCATCGGGCATCCGCGCGGTGCCGATCGAGGTCTTGATCCGCTCGGCGGTCGCTTCGCCCACGAGCAGGTTATGCTGGCGGCGCAGGTAGTTGACGATGGCCTCGTCCATCCGGTCGCCACCGACGCGCACGGACCGCGCATAGACGATGTCGCCCAGCGACAGAACGGCCACCTCGGTCGTGCCGCCGCCGATATCGACGACCATCGACCCGGTGGGGTCGGTGATCGGCATGCCTGCCCCGATGGCGGCTGCGATGGGTTCCGCAATCAGCCCGGCGCGACGCGCACCGGCGGAGAGAACCGACTGGCGGATGGCGCGTTTTTCGACGGGAGTCGCGCCATGCGGCACGCAGACGATGATCTTCGGCTTCGAGAAGGTCGTGCGCTTGTGCACCTTGCGGATGAAGTGCTTGATCATCTCTTCTGCGGTGTCGAAGTCGGCGATGACACCCTCGCGCATCGGACGGATCGCCTCGATCGAGCCCGGCGTCCGACCCAGCATGAGCTTGGCGTCCTCACCGACGGCGAGCACTTTCTTCACGCCGTCCTTCACGTGATAGGCGACGACGGAGGGTTCGTTCAGGATGATCCCCCGGCCCTTGACGTAGACGAGCGTGTTCGCCGTCCCGAGGTCGATTGCCATGTCGGAAGAAAATAGTCCCGAAAACCCAGCCATATTGCCGCTGCCTTGTGCCTGCCCGGATGCTTACCCGTGGTCCCAATACCCATCGCCCGAGACTCGCCCGGGTGGTCGGGGCCTTATATTGGCGCTTGCCTGCCAGTGAAAGGGGGGCGGCACGCGAGGTAAGCACAAAATCGCGCAAAACTTCCGCCGTTCCCCTGCGTCGCTTCATTCCGCCGCGATCAGCCCGCGTCCTTTGAGCAGGGCGTCGACGTCGGGCATCTTGCCACGGAATCGCAGGTAAAGCTCGGCCGCGTCCACCGACCCGCCCCGCGAGAGAATGTGATCCTCGAGCTTGCGCGCCGTGTCCGTGTCGAAGGCGTCGCCGGTTTCGCGGAAGGCCTCGAAGGCGTCGGCGTCCATCACCTCGGACCACATGTAGCTGTAGTAGCCCGAGGAATAGCCGTCGCCCGAGAAGACATGGGCGAAATGCGGCGTCGCGTGTCGCATGCGGATCGCGCGGGGCATTCCGATCTCTTCGAGCACCTCGGCCTGTTTCTGCATCGGATCGGCGGGCGCGGGGCCTTCGTGGAAGGCCAGGTCCACGAGCGCCGAGGCGACGTATTCCACGGTGTTGAAGCCCGCGTCATAGGTGGCCGCGCCGATGAGCCGCGCGAGCAGGTCCTCGGGCATCGCTTCGCCCGTCCCGGCGTGGGTTGCGAACTCGGCCAGCACGTCAGGCACTTCCATCCAGTGTTCGTAAAGCTGCGAGGGCAACTCTACGAAATCGCGGGCGACCGAGGTCCCGGACACCGTTTCATAGGTCACGTCGGAGAGCATCTGGTGAAGCGCATGGCCGAACTCGTGGAAGAGCGTGCGCGTGTCGTCCCAAGACAGAAGCGCCGGTTTGCCCGCCTCTGGTTTGACGAAGTTGCAGACGTTCACGACCACGGGCCGGGTCTCGCCGCCCAGCTTCTTCTGGCTGCGCATGGCCGAACACCAGGCCCCCGAGCGTTTCGAGCCACGCGCGAAGTAGTCACCCAGGAACACCGCGATATGCTCGCCGTTGCGCGTGACCTCGAAGGCTTTGACGTCGGGGTGATAGGTCTCGATGTCAAGCGGTGCGAAGTTGAGGCCGAAGAGCCGGTTGGCCACGGTGAAAGCCGCTTCGATCATCCGGTCGAGCTGCAGGTAGGGCTTGATCTCGCCCTCGTCGAGCGAATGCTCGGCCTGCCGCCGTTTCTCGGAATAGTAATGCCAGTCCCAGGGTTCCAGCGGCCCGGTCTGGCCGTCGGCGTGGAGCATCTCCTCGAGCACCTTGGCGTCAGCCTCGGCCGCGGCGCGCGCCGGGGTCCAGACGTTCATGAGAAGCGCGCGCACGGCCTCCGGCGTGCCCGCCATTTCGGTTTCGAGCTTGAAAGCGGCAAAGCTCGGGTAGCCCAGGAGCCGGGCCCGTTCCTCGCGCAGCTTCAGGGTCTCGGCCGCGATGGCCCGGTTGTCGGTCTTACCGCCGTTTGCCCCGCGCGAAACAAAGGCCTCATATGCGCGTTTACGAAGCTCACGCTTCGGCTGGAACATCAGAAACGGCGTGATAAGGGACCGCGACAGCGTGACGACCGGACCGCCGGCGCCCTTGTCCTCGCCAGCCGAACGCGCCGCATCCTTCAGGAAATCGGGCAGGCCCTTGAGGTCGTCCTCGGCCAATTCCATGAACCACGACCGTTCGTCAGCCAGAAGGTTCTGGGTGAACTCCGTGCCGAGCGTTGCGAGGCGCTGCATGATCTCGGCATAGCGCTTCCGGTCGTCGCCTTCCAGGAGTGCCCCGGATCGCACGAAGCCGCGCCGGGTGAGCATGAGCACGCGCGCCTGCTCGTCATCGAGCGGCAGCATGTCGCGTTCCTGCCAAAGCGTTTCGATCCGGGCGAAGAGCGCCTCGTTCATCGAGATTTCCGACGAGTAGGCGGCGAGCTTGGGGGAGAACTCGCGTTGCAGTTCCTCGCGCCGCTCGTTCGCATCGGCCCCGGCGAGGTTGTAGAAAACGCCCAGCACCTTGGACAGGGTTTCGTCGGCCTGCTCCAGCGCCTCGATGGTGTTCTCGAAGGTGGGGCTGTCTTCGTTCTCCGTGATCGCGGCGATATTGGCGCGCGCCTCGATCAGTGCCGTTTCAAGCGCGGCTGGGAAATCGTCGTCGGAGATCGCGGAGAAGGGCGCGAGGGCAAAGGGCCCGGTCCAGTCGGAGAGAAGCGGGTTCGTCGTGTCGGTCATGGAGGTCTCCTTTGCACCAGAGCTAGGGGCGCGGGCGGCCCGCGTCCAGTGCCCGGGTCAAACCGTGTCCCGCGCGCCGCCGCAAACGGGGCAATCGGCGCGCGGCTTCACCCGGATAATCCGTGTGTCGGCGTAAAGCGCGTCATAGATGAGCAGGCGACCGCCAAGCCCTTCGCCCGCCCCGGTGATATGCTTCACCGCCTCGACCGCCATCATCGACCCCATCACGCCGGGCAGCGGTCCGATCACGCCGGCCTCGGCACAGGAGGGCGCAAGTCCGGGGGCTGGAGCTTCGGGGAAGACGCATTGGTAACAGGGCGCGCCGGACGCCGGATACCAGAGCGAGATCTGCCCTTCCCACTGGGTAAGCGCCGCGCCAATGACAGGTTTGTGCAAGGCGGCAGCGGTCGCGTTCACCAGATAGCGGGTCTCGAAGTTGTCCGATCCTTCGAGGATCAGGTCATAGTCTTCGAACATTTCGGTGGCGATATCCGGAGTCAGGCGGCGATTGTAGGGCCGGATCACGACATTCGGGTTCTGCGCGCGCATGGCGGCTTCGGCGGAGAAGACCTTGGGCGTGCCGATGTCCTGATCGCGGTGGATGACCTGTCGTTGCAGGTTGGCGTTGTCGACGGTGTCGTCGTCGATCACGCCGATGGTGCCCACGCCGGCCGCCGCCAGATAGAGAAGCACGGGCGAGCCAAGCCCCCCTGCCCCGACGACCAGAACTCTGGCATCCTTAAGCGCCTTCTGCCCCGGACCACCGACTTCGCGCAGCACGATATGACGGGCGTAGCGGTCGAGCTCGGTGTCCGAGAACGGCCCCTGCTCTGCCTGCGGCGCGGGTTTGACGCGGGCGCGCAAGGCGCCAAGGCCCCGGTTATATCCCGCGATCACGATGAGGATGGCGGCGAGCGTGGCCCAGCCCGCGAAAGTGCCTCCGAAGAGCCGAGGGAGCGGATTGTCAGGCGGCAGGATTGCGTGGGCGAGAAGCACAGCGGCGAGCAATATCCAGATCATAACCCAGCGGCGACCGGTGGGCACCGACAACAGGTGACCGGTCCCCCAGATCGCGACGACGGCAAGAAGGACGAAGATCACGACGCGCCCCTAGCTTCGGCCTGTCGAGCCGAAACCGCCGTGGCCACGCGCGGTGTCGTCCAGGCTCTCGGCGATGGCGAAGGACGCTTGCACCACCGGGGCGATCACCGCCTGCGCGATGCGGTCGCCGTGATGGAGCGTGTAGGGCTCGGTCCCGATATTGACCAGAAGCACGCCCAAGGGCCCGCGATAATCGCTGTCGATGGTGCCGGGCGTGTTGGGCAGTGTGATCCCGTGCTTGAAGGCGAGGCCGGAGCGCGGGCGGATCTGCATCTCGAAGCCCTCGGGAATGGCGACACGCAATCCGGTCGGGATGATCCGGCGCTCGAGCGGGGCGAGCGTGATCCCCGATGCCCGGTCCCCCGACGGCAAGTTCGCGCGCAGATCGGCCCCGGCGGCGCCGGTAGTTTCGTAGGACGGCAAGGCGATCTCGGGGTCGGCCCAGTCTTCGCGGACGACTAGAACACGGGGCGTCATGCGAGCGCCTCGGCGATCCGGGCGGCCAGCTTGCGTGCCACCTCGTCCTTGCCCATGCGCGGCCAGACGTCGGCGCCATCCTCGGAAATCAAGGTCACCGCGTTTTCGGTTCCGCCCATGATCCCGGTCGCGGGCGAGACGTCATTGGCGACGATCCAGTCGCAACCCTTGCGCTTGCGCTTGGCGGTGGCGTGGGCCTCCACATCGTCAGTTTCAGCGGCGAAGCCCACGACGAGCCTCGGGCGGCCTTCGATCATCTGCGACACCGTGGCGAGGATGTCAGGATTCTCGGCGAAATTCAGGACCGGCAGACTACCACTCCCGTCCTTCTTGATCTTCGACGTCGCTTCCGACGCCACTCGCCAGTCGGCCACGGCAGCGGCAAAGACGGCGGCATCGGCGGGGAGCGCCGCCTGAGTGGCGTCGAGCATCTCGCGCGCGGTCTGGACCTTCACGACTTTCACGCCTTTGGGCGGCGGCACGTCGGCGGGACCGGTGACGAAGGTCACGCGCGCGCCAAGCCCGGCCAGAGCGGCCGCGATGGCGGTGCCCTGTGCGCCGGAGGAGCGGTTCGCGATGTAGCGCACCGGGTCGATAGGCTCATGGGTCGGGCCGGAGGTGACGAGGACGTGCTTGCCCTTGAGCGGCCCCTCCATCAGCGCCGCGGCGATGTCGTTGGCGATCTCGTCGGGTTCGACCATGCGTCCGGGGCCGTATTCGCCGCAGGCCATGGCGCCTTCGGTCGGCCCCGCGAAGATCACGCCGTCGGATAGAAGCGTCGTCACGTTGCGCTGGGTCGCGGGATGTTCCCACATCCTGACGTTCATCGCGGGTGCAACCAGCACCCGTTTGTCGGTAGCCATGAGGATGGTCGAGGCAAGGTCATTGGCGAGCCCGTTCGCCATTTTCGCCAGGAGGTCGGCGGTGGCGGGGGCGACGACGACCAGATCGGCATCGCGGGACAGCTCGATATGGCCCATCTCGGCTTCGTCGGTGAGCGAGAAGAGATCGGTATAGACCTTTTCGGCGGAGAGCGCCGAGGCGGAGAGCGGCGTCACGAATTCCTGCCCCGCCTGCGTGATCACTGGCACCACGCTCGCCCCGCGTTCGCGCAGCATGCGGATCAGCGTCAGCGCCTTGAAGGCCGCCACCCCGCCGCCGATGATCAGGAGAATGCGTTTGCCAGCGAGCATGTCCGTTCCTTCGGGTCCAATCGGAACAAAGTGTTACGGGGCGCAGGCGGGTTGGGCAATGGCCCTTGGCTTCATTCGAAGGCCTTGCAGGGGTCCTCGCGCGGCGCGGCGGGCGCATCGAGCGTGGTATCGAAGCCCCCATCGGGGGTGCCCCCGTCTTCGCCCTGCCCAAGGGTGACGACGGTCAGCTCCGGCGCGACGCGGGCGATGTAGGCGGGCACGCCCCAGTCTTCACGGGCATGACCATTGCCGGTGATCACCGCGACCGGTCCGCCGGTTTCGGCCTGGGCCACGATGGCCGCCTGTGCCAGCGTCGCATCGCGCAGGCGCTGGATATCGACCATTCCGGGCAGGAGATCGGGCGGCAGCATGCCACAATGCGCCTCCATCTGAAGGTTCAGACGCGCGGCGAGTTGCTCTTCGTCGAGCGGTTCGGTCAGACCGAAGAGGTCGGCGGCGTCCCCGAAGGCGGCGGCAAGGCCGTTCTCCAGCACGGCACTTGTCCGGTCTCGGGGCACAGCCGCGCCCACGAACCAGGAGCCGCGCGCAGCGGTGAAGACCGGGTAATACATGTCGAAGTCCGGCCAGCCCGACTCGGCCCAACCGAGCGCCTCGCCCAGCGCTTCGGCGTCATCGAGAAGTGCGTCGGTGATCCGGCCCGCCTGTTCGATGGTCAGCATCTCGAAGACCACGGCGCGAGGCTCGATGTCGATGATCGCCTCCGCCTGTGCCTCGTGATGCGCAGGGTTATCGTGCACCTCGCCCAGAATGAAGATGTCGCCCTCAACACCCTCGAGGGGGCCGCCTTGAGCGGTAAGCGGCAGGAGGGCGGCAAGACAGGCGAGGATTTTCCACATGGGCGCACTGTGGCGTGGCGCCAGGGGGCGGGCAAGTGCTTCCCCTACACGTTTGCGGGTGCTAGCACACCGAGATGACCATCACGCTTCCCCAGTTCACACTCGTCATCGGCGGCGCGGCCTCCGGCAAGTCGCTGTTCGCGGAACGGCTCGTTGCGGCGACCGGCAGGCCACTGGCCTATGTCGCCACGGCAGAGGCGCATGACGAGGAAATGCGCCTGAAGATCGCAGCCCATCAAGCCCGACGCAACGCCGACTGGCACACGATCGAGGCGCCCCGCGACCTTGGCGCAGCGATGGAGGCGGCGGAAGATCGCGTGGTGCTCATCGACTGTTTCACGCTGTGGCTCACCAACCTGATCCTTGCCGAGGAGGATCTGGTAAATGCCGAAACCCGCGCCCTTCGCGAGATTGCCGCCGCATCCGGCCCGGTTGTCGGTGTCACCAACGAGGTGGGTGCCGGCATCGTGCCGGAAAATGCGCTCGCCCGGCGGTTCCGGGGCGCGCAGGGGCGGCTCAACCAGACGCTCGCGGCCCGTGCCGGGCTCGTGGTGACGGTGATGGCGGGGCTGCCGCTCGTGCTCAAGGGCCAGATGCCCGAGGGGTTTCAATGAGGCGCTTCTGGTGGGTGCGCCACGCGCCGACGCATCAGAAGGGCATGGTCGGCTGGTCCGATGTGCCCGCGTTTCTGGAAGATGCCGAACTGATCGGACGGGTTTCCGCGCATCTGCCGGCCGCGCCAGTCATCTCGTCTGACCTCCTGCGTTCGGTCGCGACGGCCGATGCACTCCAGGGACCGAGGGTGCGACTGCCACACGACCCCGGCCTGCGAGAACTCAACTTTGGCACCTGGGAACTGCGCACCGCCGCCGAGGTCGAGGCCGAAGCGCCCGAGGCGATCCGGTCCTTCTGGGACGACCCGACCAACAATCGCCCGCCGGAGGGCGAAAGCTGGGACGAGATGCGCGACCGTGTGGGGGCCGCGGTGGACGGACTGATGGCGCGCACATCGGGTGACCTGATCGTCGTGGCACATTTCGGGGCCATTCTGGGACAGGTGCAACGCGCGCGCCGTTGCGGCGTGCAGGAGGTGCTGGCCCAGAGGATCGACAACCTCTCGGTCACCTGCCTCGCCTTCGACGGGCGCGACTGGCATGCCGAGGCGGTCAATCACATTCCGTGATACGCCCATAACGAAGGATCGTTGGGCGGGTCGTGCCAAGGCGACTAATCTGGTCGCATGAGCTACGATCTTTACATCGGTGACAGAACCTTTTCGAGCTGGTCCCTGCGCGGCTGGCTCATGTTCGTGAAATTCGGCCTTCCGGTGCGCACGCATCTGGTGGGCCTCTATGACGGAACCATGGCCGAAGATCTCGCCCGCCTCGCCCCGGCCCGCTTCGTGCCCTGCATGACAACGCCCGAAGGCATCGTGGTCGGCGACACAATGGCGATGGCGGAAACGCTGGCCGAGACCCACCGCGATGTGGCGTTCTACCCGGAAGAGCCGGCCGCCCGGGCGCTCGCGCGTTGGATGGTCGCGGAAATGCATTCCGGCTTCGCGGCACTCCGGGGAGAATGCCCGATGCAGCTTCTGCACCAGTTCGCGGGGTTCGAGGTATCGGAGGCCGTTCGCGGCGACCTCGACCGGATCGAGACGCTCTGGGCGCTGGCTCGTTCGCGGCATGGGACGGTGGGTCCGTGGCTCTTTGGCGACTACTCGCTCGCGGACGTGTTCTTCGCGCCGGTCTGTGCCCGGATCGCGGGATACGGGCTTTCGGTCGGAGCCGAGGCGCAGGCCTATGTGGATCAGGTGCTGAAGGACGCGACCTTCCGGCAATGGCGGGCTATGGGGCTCTGCAAGACCTATGACCCCCTGCCCTATGCGCGCGACCTGCCCACCCGCGACTGGCCAGGACCCGCGTCCTTGGTCGCCCACAAGGCGGAGGGACCTTCGGTCAACACCGACTGCCCCTATTCCGGTGATCCGGTGACGGATTTCCTCTCGCTCGACGGTGTAACCTATGGGTTCTGCAATCCGTTCTGCCGGGACAAGACCCTGCACGACCCGGCGGCCTGGCCCCGGTTCTTGGCGCTGGTGGAGGGACGTTAACCTTTCGCTAACCATGCGCGCGCTAGGGTGCCGTCACCAATGGAGGGCGGCATGGTCGCGCGGGCTTATACGGTGGCGTTCGAAGGCGTCGACGCGCGGCAGGTCGAGGTGCAATGCGCCCTCTCCCCCGGCGTGCCCGCCTTTTCCATCGTCGGCCTGCCCGACAAGGCGGTGAGCGAGGCGCGCGACCGGGTGCGTGCGGCGCTGGCGTCGATGGCCATCGCGCTGCCTGCCAAGAAGATCACCGTGAACCTCTCGCCCGCCGACCTGCCCAAGGAAGGATCGCATTTCGACCTGCCCATCGCGCTCGCCCTTCTGGCGGCCATCGGAATCATTCCAGAGGAGGCAGTGGAGGGCGCCGTCGCGCTCGGGGAACTATCGCTCGACGGAACGCTCGTGCCGGTGATCGGCGCGCTTCCAGCCGCGATGTCGGCGGCCGACGACGACCGGGCGCTGGTCTGCCCGCGTGCTTGCGGGGCGGAAGCCGCCTGGGTCGGGGCCGCACGTGTGCTTGCCGCGTCGTCGCTCACCGCGGTGATCCAGCATTTCAACGGCCAGTCACCCCTTGCGCCCGCCGACCCCGGCGAGGTGCGCGAAGACGTGTCGGGCCGCGACTTCGCAGATGTGAAGGGGCAGGAACGCGCCAAGCGCGCGCTCGAAATCGCGGCGGCAGGGCGGCACCATGTGCTCATGATCGGGGCACCAGGGTCGGGCAAGTCGATGCTGGCGGCCCGTCTGCCCACGATCCTGCCGCCGCTGTCGCCGGCGGAAGCGCTCGAAACCTCGATGATCCAGTCGCTCGCCGGGCTGATTGACGAGGGCGGTATTTCCCGTAGCCGGCCGTTTCGCGATCCGCATCACACGGCCTCCATGGCCTCGATCGTCGGGGGCGGGCGCGGGGCGAAGCCGGGCGAGGTATCGCTGGCCCACAACGGGGTGCTGTTCCTTGACGAGTTGCCGGAGTTCGCGCGCCCGGTGCTGGAAACCCTGCGCCAGCCGGTCGAAACCGGCGAGGTCGTTGTGGCCCGGGCCAACGCCCATGTCCGATATCCCTGCCGCTTCATGCTGGTAGCGGCGGCGAACCCCTGTCGCTGCGGGCATCTGGCCGATGCCAACCGGGCCTGCGGGCGGGCGCCGGGCTGCGGCGAGGAGTATCTGGGCCGGATCTCGGGACCGCTCATCGACCGCTTCGATCTGCGCATCAATGTGCCGCCGGTCGATTTCATGGACCTGGCCGAGGCGCCGGTTGGCGAATCCTCGGCAGTGATCGCGGCGCGCGTCGCCGCCGCGCGGGCGGTGCAGACCGCGCGGTTCGAGGGCAGCCCGGGACTGCGGGTGAATGCGGATGCGGAGGGCCGGCTGCTCGAAGACATCGCGACCCCGGACGCGGAAGGTCAGGCGATGCTCGTCCGGGCCGCCGAACGCTTCGGGTTAAGCGCGCGGGGGTATCACCGGGTGCTGCGGGTCGCACGCACCATTGCCGACCTCGAAGGTGCGGATCGCGTGCAACGTCCACATGTCGCCGAGGCGCTGTCCTACCGGCTCAATGGATATTCAGCCTGAGCCGGGCGAAATCGGCCACGCCGCGCAGCGCGTCGCGCGCCTCGGGCAGCCAGCCGTCGAAGATCTGGAACACATGGGGCGCATCGGGCCAGACCTGTTCGGTTACCTCACCTCCGGACGCCCGCAGCTTGGCCCCGAGCCGCACGCAATCGTCACAGAGGATTTCCGTTTCGGCATATTGGAGGAGGATCGGCGGCGGGTCGGGGAAGTCGGCGTTGAGCGGGCTCGCCTCCGGCCCCGCCGGATCTGCACCGGCCAGATACCACCGCGCGACATCCGGACCACGTCGGGCGGGCAGAAGCGAATCGCGGGCGAGGTTCGTCGTCATGGTGCCGCCCGAGAAGGTGAAATCGGTGATCGGCGACAACGCGAAGAGCCCGGCGGGAGGCGTGCCGCGGGCGAGGAGGCGAGACAGGAGCACGAGCGCGATGTTGCCGCCCGCGCTGTCGCCGCCCAGAAGGATGTGCTCCGGCGCATAGCCGCGCGCGAGAAGCGCATCCCAGGCGGCGAGGCAATCCTCTATGGCGGCGGGAAAAGGATGCTCCGGTGCGATCCGGTAGTCCGGCGCGACGACCTCGACCCCCGCGAGCCAGGCGATGCGGGCGAGCATGGCGCGGTGGGTCTCGGGGCTGCCCGCGATGAAGCCGCCGCCATGGATATAGAGGATCACCCGGTCTGCCGGCACCGGCCGCGATCCGGGTCTGGCGGAAATAATTAGCCCCCTGAGCCCCGGAGCCAGCGCGGTCTCGCGGTAGAGGGCGAAAGGGGGTGCACGGAACCAGCGTTTCGAACCGCGTTCGATCAGGCGACGGTTCGCCTCGGGATCGACCGCATGGGCGAGATAGGGCTTCACCGTGAACCGCAGCACGGTGGACATGAGAGAGAGGCGGAGGCTCACCGCTTGCCCTCGATCGCCTCCCAGATCTTCGCGGCCACGTTGATCCCCTCGAAGCGTTCCAGTTCCTGAATGCCGGTGGGAGAGGTCACGTTGATCTCGGTCAGGTAGTCACCGATGACGTCGATGCCGACGAAGATCTGGCCCTTTTCACGCAGGAGCGGCCCGATCGCGGCGCAGATCTCGCGGTCCCGGTCGGTCAGCGCGACCTTCTCGGGACGTCCGCCCACATGCATGTTGGATCGCGTCTCGCCCTCGGCCGGCACCCGGTTGATCGCGCCGACGGGTTCGCCATCGACGAGGATCACGCGCTTGTCGCCCTTGGTGACGGCGGGGAGGTATTTCTGCGCGATAAGCGGCTCGCGCGACATGCCGGTGAAGAGCTCGTGCAGCGAGGACAGGTTGCGATCGTTTCCGTCGAGCCGGAACACCCCGGCGCCCCCGTTGCCGTAGAGCGGCTTCAGAATGATGTCGCCATGTTCGGCCTTGAAGTCCTTCAGCGCCGCGAGCGACCGCGCGATCATGGTCGGCGGCGTGAGGTCAGGGAAGGACAGGACGAGGAGTTTCTCGGGGTAGTTGCGCACCCAGAAGGGGTCGTTCACGACGAGCGTCGTCTCCGCGAGAAGGTCGAGGAGATGGGTCGTCGTGATATAGCCCATGTCGAAGGGCGGGTCCTGGCGGAGCCAGACCACGTCGTAGGTGGACAGATCCACGACCTGCCGTTCGCCCAGCGTGAAATGATTGCCTTCCTCGCGCCGGACCGTCAGTGGCCAGCCCTCGGCAAGCACCCGGCCTTCGCGGAACATCAGGTTATCAGGCGTATAGTAGAAAAGCTCATGCCCACGCGCCTGCGCCTCTTCCGAAATGCGAAAGGTCGAATCCGCGTTGATGTTGATCCCGTCGATGGGGTCCATCTGGATCGCGACCCGAAGGCTTTTGGCGGCCATGTGTTTTTCTCCGTTCGTTGCCCCTTACATGGCGCAGCCGACCCGAGAGGGCAATGGTGTCACAGCGTGATGTTTTCGACCGTTTGCATGCGTCCCGCGCCGTCGACCATGGCGAGGTCGAAGCGCATGCCCGCACCCATGCCGCCGGGGATACCCGCGAGAAATTCGGTGGCCGTCCGGCAGATCCGTCCGAGTTGTGCCGCCGACAGTCGTTCGGCGGCGCGCGCGAAGCTGCGAGATTTCTTGACTTCGACGAAGACGAAATCATCGCGGTCGCGCAGCACGATGTCGATTTCGCCGCCCGAGCCGCGCCAGCGCCGCGCGACAACGCCATAGCCGCGCCTTTCATAGTCCCGGGCCACCGAGTCTTCGGCCGCCGCGCCCGCCAGATATCCGACACGCCCCGTCATTTCGCTTTCTCCAGTTCCAACGCCGCCTGATAAACCTTGCGGCGCGGCAGGCCATAGGCTTCGGCCACCGTCGCTGCCGCATCCTTCAGGCTCATGTCCGCCATCGCCCGTCGCAAGGCATCCTCCATCGTTTCATCCGCCACCGTCACGTCGCCCTTGCCGATCACCAGAACGACCTCGCCCTTGAGGTCGCGGTCTTCGAGTTGGTCGCGCAGGTCCCGGACCGTGCCGTGCAGCACCTCTTCGAATCTCTTCGTCAATTCCCGGCACAGCGCTATTCTACGGTCCTCAGCGCCAAGCTCGCACAGAGAAGTCAAAGTTTCCCTAACGCGCCTCGGGCTTTCGTAGATCACCAGCGTCGCCTCGACCGGCAAGAGTTCCGCCAACCACGCGCGCCGGGCCCCGGCGGAGGACGGCGCAAAGCCTGCAAAGAGGAACCGGTCGGTGGGAAGGCCTGACAGCGACAGCGCGACAGGGATCGCGCTCGCCCCCGGCGCGGTGGTGACCAAATGGCCGGCGCGCGCCGCCTCCCGGGCCAGGGCAAAGCCCGGATCGGCGATCATCGGAGTGCCGGCCTCGCTCACATAGGCGACAGAGCGTCCCTCGCCGAGCAATTTCACGATCCCGGCGCGCCCATGGTCGCCGGAATGATCGTGGTAGGGGATCATCGGACGGCCGCCGACCGTGATCCCGTGGATATCCATGAGCTTGCGGGCAGTGCGCGTGTCCTCGGCCGCGATCACATCGGCGCTGGCGAGAATGTCGAGCGCGCGCAGGGTAATGTCGCGTGCATTGCCAATCGGGGTCGCGACAAGATAGAGACCGGGGGCAAGCGCAGAGGGCTCGGGTTTCAAGGGTGGACCTGCCTTTCTGGCCGTCTATGATGCCCGGATGGGCGAGCCTGAGTCTTTGCCCCGCCCTTTCGCGGCATAAGCCTTGGAAAAAGCACGAGAAGGATGTCGATCATGTTCGCCGTTTTGAGACAGGCCCGCAAGCTCTGGACGCTCTTTGTGATGCTTTTCGCGGCCCTGTCGCTCGCGGCCTGCGGCGCAGGATTCCCGACGGCAGGTGGCGGCGGACCGCGAATCGACACGTCGGAACCGGTCCCGGTCGCGCTTCTCGTGCCGGGTGGATCGGCGAACGCGACCGATACAGCGCTGGCGCAATCGCTGGAAAACGCCGCGCGGCTGGCCATGGCCGAGCTTGACGGGGTGCAGATCGACCTGCGGGTCTACAATACCGCCGGGCAGGCCGCGCAGGCTTCGGCGCAGGCGCAGACCGCCGTGGCCGAGGGCGCCAAGGTCATTCTCGGGCCCGTCTACGCCCAGAGCGCCGCCGCCGCCGGGGTCGCCGCAGCGGCCAATGGGGTGAACGTGCTCGCCTTCTCGAACAACCCCGAGGTCGCGGGCGGCAACGTCTTCATCCTTGGCAACACCTTCCAGAACACCGCCAACCGGATGGTGCAGTTCGCGGCCAGCCAGGACAAAGGCAACATCCTCGTCCTTTACGGCAACAGCCCGGCGGAAACCTTCGGACGCGACGCCATCGTTCAGGCCATCGCCAATACCAACGGCGCATCGCAGGCCGGGGCCGTGGGCTTCGAGCTGTCCCAGAACGGCATCATCCAGTCGATGCCGCAGATTTCCTCGACCGTGCGGTCCTCGGGCGCGAACAACATCATGTTCACGTCGGGCACCGATGGCGCGCTCCCCTTCCTTGCGGGGCTGCTGCCCGAGAACGGCGTGAATCCCTCGGCCGTCCAGTTCATGGGTCTGCAGCGCTGGGACATTCCGGCCAATGCGCTGACCCTGCCCGGGCTTCAGAACGGCTGGTTCGCCATTCCCGACCCGACGCTCTCGACCCAGTTCAACGCGCGCTACGAAGCTGCATATGGCACGCCGCCGCATCCGATCGCGGGCCTTGCCTATGACGGGATCGCGGCCATCGGTGCGCTGGTGAAGGCGGGCAAGGCCGATGCGCTGACCGGCGCCGCACTGACCCAATCGCAAGGTTTTGCCGGGGTGAACGGGGTGTTCAGGCTGCTGGCCGACGGGACCAACGAACGCGGGCTCGCTATCGCGCAGATCCAGAACCAGCAGGTCGTCGTGATCGACGCGGCCCCGAAGAGCTTTGGCGGCTTTGGTTTCTGAAGTCCTCGAAACGTCGTCCGAAGTTCCTGACGGGCTGATCGCCCCTGCCCTGCGCATTTTCGACCGCGCCGCGGTGGAGGCGGAAATCGCCGCGGCCGCTGGAGAGACCCGGGACCCCGCCGAAATCCGCAAGGCGACGGTCGAGGTCCTGCGCCGGGTCCAGAAGGACAGCCGCGACATCATCGAGGCGGCTTTTGTCGCTGATCCGCGCGCGGCGCGCGAAGCGGTGCAGAGCTATGCGTGGCTGACTGACTGCCTCGTCCAGACGGTATTCCGGACGGCTACCACCCGCCTGCACCCGACCCGCAACCCGACCGCCTCCGAGCGGCTTTCGGTGCTGGCTGTCGGCGGCTACGGACGCTTCGAGATGGCGCCCTTCTCGGACGTCGACCTGCTGTTCCTGACCCCCTACAAGATCACCGCTTGGGCCGAGAGCGTCATCGAGTCGATGCTTTACATGTTCTGGGACCTGCACATGAAGGTGGGGCATTCGTCCCGCACGGTGAAGGACTGTCTCCGGCTCGGCAAAGAGGATTTTACGATCCGCACCGCCATGCTGGAAGTGCGCTTCGTGGACGGTGACGCGCCACTGGCGCAGGAGCTTTTCTCCAAGCTCTGGGGCGAACTCTTCAAGGGCACGGCGAACGAGTTCATCGAAGCCAAGCTCGAGGAACGGGCCGAGCGGCACCGCAAGCAGGGCGGCCAGCGCTACATGGTCGAACCCAACGTGAAAGAGGGCAAGGGCGGGCTTCGCGATCTCCAGACACTGATCTGGGTCGCAAAATACCTGCACCGCGTCACCCGCGCGCGGGAGCTGATCTCGGTCGGGATGTTCACGCCCGAGGAATATGCGACCTTCGCGGAGGCCAACAATTATCTCTGGGCGATCCGCTGTCACCTGCACCTGATCGCGGGCCGGGCGGCGGATCAGCTCACCTTCGACATGCAGGTCGCCGTGGCCGAGCGCATGCGCTACGTCGACCGGGGCGGTCGGCGGGCGGTCGAGCACTTCATGCAGGACTATTTCCGCCACGCCACGCAGGTGGGCGAGATCACGCGGATCTTCCTGACCGACCTCGAAGAGGAACACATCAAGAAGGAGCCCAAGCTCGTCGGGTTTCTCAAGCGGCGCAAGAAACTGCGCGCCGGATGGAAGCTTGTGAACGGGCGGCTCCATTTCACGGACGAGAAGAGCTTTCTCGCCGACAAGCTCAACTTCCTGCGCATCTTCGAGGAGGGGCTGCGCACGGGATACCTGATCCATCCCGATGCCATGCGCGTCGTGACGGCGAATATCGACCTGATCGATGACGATCTGCGGTCCAACAAGGAAGCCGGCGCGATCTTCCTCGACCTGCTTCTCAAGCACGGCAACCCGGAACGCGCGCTCCGGCGGATGAACGAGCTAGGCGTGCTGGCGGCTTTCATCCCTGAATTCGAGCCCATCGTCGCGATGATGCAGTTCAATATGTATCACAGCTTCACGGTGGACGAGCACACGATCCAATGCATCTCGGCCTTGGCCGAGATCGAGCGCGGCGAACGGATCGAGGAGCTTCCCTATGCGAGCCGGATCCTGAAGGCCGGGGTTAATCGCAAGGTGCTCTACGTCGCGCTCCTGTGCCACGACATCGGCAAGGGACGGGAAGAGGACCATTCTGTCCTGGGCGCCCGGATCGCGCGGCCGGTGGCGACGCGGCTGGGACTGACCAAGACCGAGGTCGAAACCGTCGAATGGCTCGTGCGCTATCACCTGCTCATGTCCGATGTCGCGCAGAAACGCGACCTTGCCGATCCGCGCACGATCAAGGGCTTCGCCAAGGCCGTGTCGTCAAAGAAGCGGCTCGACCTCCTGCTCGTGCTGACCGTCTGCGACATCCGTGGCGTGGGCCCGAACACCTGGAACAACTGGAAAGCCGCGCTTCTGCGCGATCTTTATTCCCAGACCGCGACCGCTCTCGACGAAGGGATCGAGGCGCTGTCCACGGGCGCCCGCGCGGAAGTCGCCAAGAAGGCGCTTCGCGAGCGGCTGGGGGATTGGGACCGCAAGGTCCTGCGCACGGAAACGGCGCGGCATTACGACACCTATTGGCAGGGCCTCGGAACGGCCGAGCACGCGGTCTTTGCCGGGCTTCTGCGCGACATCGGGCCCGACGACATCCGTATCGACCTGACACAGGACCCGGACCGGGACGCGACGCGGGCGGCCTTCGTGCTGGCCGACCATCCCGGGATTTTCTCGCGGCTCGCGGGCGCGCTGGCGCTGGTCGGCGCGAACGTTGTCGATGCGCGGACCTATACCTCGAAAGACGGCTTCGCCACGGCGGTCTTCTGGGTGCAGGACCATGACGGGCATCCCTTCGAGGACACGCGCCTGCAACGGCTGACCGACATGATCCACAAGACGCTGTCGGGCAAGGTCATCGCGCGGGAGGCGATGAAGGACCGCGACAAGCTCAAGAAACGGGAAAAGGCCTTCAAGGTCCCGACCAACATCAGTTTCGACAACGATGCCTCCGACATCTACTCGCTGATCGAGGTCGACACCCGCGACCGTCCCGGGCTGCTCTATGACCTGACCCGCACGCTCGCCGACAACCACGTCTATATTGCGAGCGCGGTCATCGCGACCTATGGAGAGCAGGTCGTGGACACCTTCTATGTGAAGGACATGTTCGGGCTGAAGCTCTACTCCGAGGCGAAACAGAAGGCGCTCGAGAAGAAACTGCGCGAGGCAATCGTGCAGGGCGCCGAAAGGGCAGACAGGTAATGGCGCAAATCCGTCTGGTGCGCGGCTTTCTCACGGTCGGGGGCTGGACGGCGCTGTCCCGCATCCTTGGTTTCGTGCGCGATGTGGCCATCGCGAGCGTGATGGGCGCCGGTCCCATCGCCGAGGCGTTCTTCGTCGCCTTCTCGCTTCCCAACATGTTCCGCCGCTTCTTCGCCGAGGGCGCGTTCAACATGGCCTTCGTACCGATGTTCGCGAAAAAGGTCGAAAGCGGCGAAGGCGCCGAGACCTTTGCCCGCGATGCGCTGACCGGGCTCGCCATAATCCTGCTCGCGCTGACGGTTCTGGCGCATGTCTTCATGCCCGGACTGGTGCTTGCCATGGCGGCGGGCTTCGCGGGGGACGAACGCTTCGACCTCGCGGTGACCTACGGACGGATCGCCTTTCCCTATATCTTCTTCATCTCGCTCTCGGCTCTCCTGTCGGGCGTCCTTAACGCGACCGGGCGCTTCGGCGCCGCGGCTTTCGCGCCGGTGCTCCTCAACATCATCTTCATCGGCGCGGTGCTCGTGTCGATCTTCTTCGGCACCGACGTGGGGCTCACGCAAAGCTGGGCGATCCCGCTGTCCGGCGTCGCGCAGCTTGCCTTCGTCTGGTGGGCGGCGGCGCGGGCGGGATACAACCTCTGGCCCCGTCGCATCCGGATGACGCCCGAGTTGAGGCGCCTCGCCATCATCGCGGCGCCTGCGATGCTCGCCCAAGGGGTGGTGCAGATCAACCTGCTGGTCGGGCGGCAGGTGTCGTCGTTCTTCGACGGCGCGATCGCCTGGCTATCCTATGCCGACCGGCTCTATCAGCTCCCGCTGGGCGTCGTTGGCATCGCCATAGGCGTCGTGCTCCTGCCCGACCTGTCACGCAGGCTGCGGTCGGGCGACGAAGGCGGATCGCGCTGGTCGCTGTCGCGGGCGGGCGAGTTCGCGCTGATGCTCACCGTCCCGTCCGCGGTGGCGCTGGTGGTGATCCCGCTGCCCCTCGTGCAGGTCCTGTTCCAACGTGGCGCCTTCACCGCCGACGACGCGGCGAATACCGCGATCGCGGTCGCGGTCTACGGGCTCGGTCTGCCGGCCTTCGTGCTTCAGAAGGTACTTCAGCCGATCTATTTCGCGCGAGAGAACACGCGCACGCCCTTCTACTTCGCGCTCTTTTCGCTGGTCGTGAACGCAGGTCTCGCCATCGGGCTTGCCCCGGTTATCGGCTTCATCGCGGCGGCTTTCGGCACCACCTTCGCCGGCTGGGCGATGACCCTCGCGCTCTGGGTGGGCACGCATCGCATGGGCGAGACGACCCGCTTCGACGCCCGGTTCTGGCGGCGCATGTGGGGTATCCTCGCGGCCAGCCTGATCATGGGGGCCGAGCTTTGGGGCGCGACCATCGTGCTCGGGCCGATGCTGGGCACCGGGGGTATCGATGTGATCGGGCTTGTCCTGCTGATCGCCTCGGGTGTCGTGACCTACTTCGCCGCGGGTCATGTGCTGGGCGCGGTCAAGCTGTCGGACATCAAGAAGATGATGAAACGCGACGGGACCGCCAAAGGGTAAAGGCGTGCCGGGTCAGCCCCGCGCCCGTGCCCGTTCCAGGATCCGGCCCCAGGCGCCCGGATACATCACCGAAGCGATGCCGAAGCCCGAAACGAAGCCCGTCACCTCGGCCACCCAGTTCTTGCCGGCACCGAAGAAGATGCCGAAGAGGAACTGAACGGCGAGAAGCACCGCGATGAGCGCGAAGGCCTGATACCGCGGCCCGCCGCTTTCGCCCAGACGTGCCCAGAGGATGAGCGTGAAGGCCCCGACAAGGCCATAGGCACCGGTGAATCCCCCGAAGAGCGGCACCCGCGTGTCCCAGACCACGCCATACATGATCGCTCCCAGGATCGACGCGCCGAAGAAAATCGCGAGGATCGAGACCTGGCCGATGCGTTCACCCACCATCTTGCCCAGGGCGAGCAGGAACACGATGACGAAGACAGCCTGCGTGAAGGACCCCTGCAGGAAGGGATAGGTGAAGAAGCGCATGAGATACTTGGCCTTCACCGTCCCATGCTCGATCATCCACTGAAAGAGCGGCTCGTAGAAGGCAAAGGTCTCCATCCCCGTGATGCGCCAGCCGAGCCCAGCGTCGCCGCCGACGAGACCGTTTTCTGCCGCGAGAAAGACAAGCTCCACCACGGCAACGATGCCCGCGAGCAGGATCACCACGGGGGGCAGCGGGTTCACGGGGCGGGTGTGGTCGGGCTGGAACGTCATGGTTTCCGGGGGCCTTCCTTGACGGGGGTTTCCCGCCTAGTTAATCGAGCCTGACGAGATATTCCAGCCAGTCTACAGAATGGAGCCACGACCATGGCCGACACCGCCTTCGCACCGCGCGTCTTCTCCGGGATCAAGCCGTCGGGCGGCCTGACCCTTGGCAATTACCTCGGCGCGATCAAGCGGTGGGTCGAGATGCAGGAGGATCCGACCTACGAGACGATCTATTGCGTCGTCGACATGCACGCCGTCACCGTCTGGCAGGACCCGGCGGACCTGCGCCGCGCGACGCGCGAAGTGGCCGCGTCGATGATCGCGAGCGGCATCGACCCGGAACGTTCGATCCTCTTCAATCAGGCCCGCGTGCCCGCACATACCGAGCTTGGCTGGCTCTTCTCCTGCGTGGCGCGCGTGGGCTGGATGAACCGTATGACCCAGTTCAAGGACAAGGCCGGGAAGAACGCCGAAAAGGTCTCGCTCGGGCTTTATGCCTATCCTGCGCTGATGGCGGCGGACATCCTGCTTTATCACGCGACCCATGTGCCCGTGGGCGAGGACCAGAAACAGCACGTGGAACTGACCCGCGACATCGCGGCGAAGTTCAACCATGACTACGGCGTCGACTTCTTCCCGATCACCGAGCCGGTGACCGAAGGCCCCGCGATGCGCGTGATGAACCTGCGTGACGGGTCCAAGAAGATGTCGAAGTCGGGCGAGAGCGACATGGAACGCATCAACATGCTCGACGACGCCGATACCATCGCGAAGAAGTTCAAGAAGGCGAAGACCGATCCCGAGCCGCTGTCGTCGGATCTGGCCGGGCTGGCCGGACGGCCCGAGGCGCGCAACCTCGTGGATATCTATGCGGGGCTCGCGGACATATCGGCCGAGGCGGTGATGGCGGAATACGGCGGGTCCGGCTGGGGGGTGTTCAAGCCGGCGCTCGCGGATCTCGCGGTGGCAAAGCTCGCCCCGGTGTCGGACGAAATGCGCCGACTGCTGGATGCGCCCGAAGAGCTGGATGCGATCATGGCGCGCGGGGCGGAACGGGCCGACGAGATCGCCCAGCCGATCCTTGCCCGGACCTATGACATCATGGGCTTCGTGCGCTGAGGGATTGCGCTTTCTGCTTCGCAGAAAGCGCGGGAAGGCGCCTCGCTGCGCTCGGCGCGGCCTGTGGCGCGATTGGTTGAAAAGTGAAAACGCCGCGCCATTTGTGAGCGCGGCGTTTCGCGTATTTGTTGGAAAGATGAAAGGTCAGGCCCTTGCCGGGACCTTCTGCAAGAGCGGCATGAGGGCCGACATGTCGGGGCCGTGGTCCATTCCGGTAAGAGCCTTGCGGAGCGGCATGAAGAGCCCCTTGCCTTTGCGACCGGTCGCCTCTCTCACGGCGGCGGTGAAGGTCGACCAGCTCTCCGCACTGTAGGGCGGCGGCGGCAGGAGCTCCATCGCGGTCGCGATCATATCGCGGTCCTCATCGGCAATCATCGGCGTCGCGCCATCACGGCAGAGGGTCCACCAGCCGTCGAGATCACCCATCGTCTGGATGTTCTCGCGCGTGACCGTCCAGAAGTCTTCGGCGATGTCGTCCGGCACACCGAGCGCGCGGATATGATCCGCAACCGCCGCATAGGGACGGGCGGCGAGGATATGGGCGGTGAGCGGATAGAGGTCCTGCTCGTCGAACTTGGTCGGCGCGGCGCCGAAGGTCGAAAGGTCGAAACCCTCGACGATCTCGTCAAGGGAGCCACGCAGTTCCACCGGTTGCGACGAGCCGAGCCGGGCCATGAGGCTCAGGAGCGCCATGGGTTCGACGCCCGCCGCGCGCAGGTCGCGCAGGGACAGGGTGCCAAGGCGTTTGGACAGCGCCTCGCCCTGCGGGCCGGTGAGGAGCGAGTGGTGGGCAAAGCCCGGAACGGTGCCTCCCAATGCCTCGATGATCTGGATCTGGGTCGCGGTGTTGGTCACATGGTCGGACCCGCGCACGATGTTGGTGACGCCGAAGTCGATGTCGTCCACGACCGAGGCGAGGGTATAGAGGAACTGCCCGTCCGCGCGGATGAGGACGGGGTCCGACACGCTCGCCGCGTCGATGGAAATCTCGCCCAGGATGCCGTCCTGCCAGACAATCCGCTCGTGATCGAGCTTGAACCGCCAGACGCCGTCGCCCCGCTCGGCCCGAAGCTTGGCACGGTCGTCATCCGACAGCGCGAGCGCGGCACGGTCGTAGACCGGGGGCTTGCCCATGTTGAGTTGTTTCTTGCGCTTGAGGTCCAGTTCCGTGGGTGTCTCGAAGGCCTCATAGAACCGGCCCTTGTCGCGCAACTCCTGAGCGGCCTCCTGATATCGTTCCAGCCGGTCCGACTGCCGCTCCATCCGGTCCCAGGTCAGGCCCAGCCATTCGAGGTCTTCCTGGATGGCGTCGGCATATTCCTGCTTCGACCGCTCCGGATCGGTGTCGTCGAGCCGCAGGATGAAGGTGCCGCCAGCCTTGCGCGCGATGAGATAGTTCATCAGCGCGGTGCGCAGGTTACCGACATGGATGAAGCCCGTGGGGGAGGGCGCGAAACGGGTGGTCGTCATGATACTCTCCTTGACCCGCTGCGTTTTTCACATGAGGCCGGATTTGTCCATGTGTTTGACGAGGGACACGGGGCGCGCGCGCACGGGCAGACGCGCGGAAGAACCATCATCCCCTGCCCTTCCCCTCTGCGCGCCAGGCACCTATCTCATCGGGCAGGGTCGATGGCCATTCAGCCGCCCCGCAAGCTACAGGACGACGTATGACCGCCGATACCGCCCGACAGGACGCCGCCGATACCGACAGCAGCGAGGACCTCTTGCCGCCCACATGCGACGCCATCGAGATGATCGCGCGTGACACGGTGGAGGCACTGCCGGAGGCCTTTCGCGCCGCGGCGCGGGCGGTCGCGCTTCGGGTCGAGGAGTTTCCGGATGACGGGATGCTCGACGATCTGGACCTTGCCGACGGGTTCGAGCTGACCGGGCTTTATGACGGCATCCCGTTGACCCAGAAATCGGTGATGCATCAGCCGGAGGGGCCGGACGTGATCTGGCTGTTCCGGCGCCCGATCCTCGATGAATGGGCCGAGCGAAGCGACGTCGGCTTCCGCGCGCTGGTGGCGCATATCATGGTGCATGAACTCGCGCATCATTTCGGCTGGTCGGACGACGATATCGCGACCATCGACCGCTGGTGGGAGTGACCAGGGGCCTGACGGACGGGATCAGGACGGCTGAACCGGATAGATCTTGCCCAGATCGTCGAGCCCGCGCCGCACGAGGCGGGCGAGAACGTCCTGATCCACATCGGCGAGCTTGTTGAGATAGAGGCAGGACTTGCCCAGCTTATGCTTGCCCAGATCGGCAAGGAGCGCGCCGTAATCCTGATAGCCGGGCATAATGTAGAGGACGAGGTTGGCCTTGCGCGGGCTGAAGCCGGTGGCGAGGAAATCGCCCTCCCTCCCGCTGCCATAGCGATAGTGATAGCTTCCGTAGCCGACGATCGACGGGCCCCAGAGGACGGGCGACCAGCCGGTCACCTTGCGAAACAGCGCGTCCAGTCGTCTTGCATCCTCTTGGCGCCGGTCGGGTTGGACCGCGTCGAGGAACGCGTCCACGCTGTCGCTGGTCGGCTGGGTCTTATTCTCGGCCATGGCGTAACCTCACGTTTTCGTGATCGCGGGAACGCGCAACGCGTCCGGGCGTCCTCATCCTAGACGGACTTTATTCGACAGACAAACGAAGGGACGCCATGGCGCGCCGCACACTCCCCTTGAAGACCCCCATGCTGTCACGGCGTGGCCTGATCGCCGGTGCCGGCGCCCTGCCCCTTGCTGCCGCGGCGGTCGCGCGTCCGGCCCGTGCCGGGGCCGACCTGATGGGACCCGGGATGACCCGGTTCAACCGGTTCACGCTCGGGGAGTTCGAGGTGACGAACCTCCTCACCAACATGGCGACGCAGGACAATCCGCAGGAGATCTTCGGGCTCGACGTGCCGGAAGCCGATTTCAAGGCCGCCGCGAAAGCGCGGCATCTGCCCGACACGGTGGCCAAGACCTTCTTCACGCCAACGCTGGTCAACACCGGCAAGGAACTCGTCCTTTTCGACACGGGCGAGGAGCCGATACAGATCATCCGTGCGCTCGAACAGGCGGGATATTTCGTCGAGGACGTGGACCGCGTGATCCTGACCCACATGCATTCGGACCATATCAGCGGCCTCTCCGACGAGGCGGGCCCGACCTTTCCCAACGCTCGCTATGTGACCGGCAGTCTCGAGTGGGATGCCTGGGACGATACGGGCGACGACGCCTTCGACACCTTCATGATGCCATTGGCCGACCTGACGACCTTCGCTGCGGACGGGCAGGAGGTGACCACAGGCATCACGGCGGTCGAGGCATTCGGCCATACGATGGGTCATATGGCCTATATGGTGGAAAGCGCAGGCAAGGCCCTGTTCATCGGGGGTGATTTCGTGCTGCACCACGTCTGGTCCCTGGAGCACCCGGACTGGCCCGTCATCTTCGACGAAGACAAGGAGGCCGCCGCCCAGACGCGCAAGCGGCTCCTCGACATGCTCGCGACTGACGGGATCCCTTTCGTGGGATATCACATGCCCTGGCCGGGGCTGGGATTTGTCGAGAAGGACAAGGACGGCGGGTTCCGCTACGTGCCCGCGACCTATCAGTTGCTGGTCTAGGGGGGCAGGGCAGGCGCTTACGCCCGGTGCGCACCTGCGGCCAGTCCTTCCACGAAGGCGAGGATATCCGCGACCGGCTCGCCCTTGCCGATGAGGTCCACGATCGCGGAGCCGACCACCGTCCCATCGGCAACACCCGCAATCTCTTGCGCGGTCTCAGGGGTCCGCACGCCGAAGCCCACGATCACCGGAAGGTCGGTCGCCGCCTTGATGCGCTTGACTTCGGGGGCGACATCCGCGGCCTGTGCTGCGGCGGCCCCGGTGATGCCAGTGATCGAAACGTAGTAAACGAAGCCCGACGTGTTGGTCAGGACCTTCGGCAGGCGCCGGTCATCGGTCGTGGGCGTGGCGAGCCGGATGAAGTTGAGCCCGGCCTCCTGCGCGGGGATGCAGAGCTCCTCGTCCTCCTCGGGTGGCAGGTCCACGACGATGAGCCCGTCGACGCCGGCAGCCTTCGCATCCTCGAGGAACTGCGCCACGCCGCGGTTGTAGATCGGGTTGTAATATCCCATGAGCACGATCGGCGTCGTGTCGTTCTCCTTGCGGAACTCGGCCGCCATATCGAGCGTCTTCTGAAGTGTCTGCCCCCCTTCGAGCGCGCGCTGGCCAGCGAGCTGGATCGTGGGCCCGTCCGCCATTGGATCGGTGAAGGGCACGCCCAGTTCGATGATGTCGACACCCGCGCCGGGCATCCCTTTCATCACCTGAAGGCTCGTCTCGACATCGGGATCGCCCGCCATGAGATAGGCCACGAACGCCTTCTTCCCGTCGGCTTTCAGCTTGGCGAAGGTGTCGTCGATGCGAGTCATGGAAGTCCCCTTTGTGCGTCCCGCCGTGATTGCTTGAACGGGCGGGGAAAATCAACCGACATCGCGGCTTTCATCTTTCCAAGTTACTCACGTGCGACCGCTCCCTGCGCCCGTAAGCCCGGGGATCAAGCGCTGGTCGCACCACGGGCCGACCGAGCGCAGCGAGGCCCCCCGCGACGCGCCGAAGGCGCGGCGCAGGCCTTATTGACAGGGGATGCGCCGAAGGCGCGGCGCAAACCCTCCTTGACCGGGGACACGCCGAAGGGCCCCCATTCTCTCAGCCGAAGGTGTCCTCCAGGAACCCGATCAGTGCCCGCCATGACCGCCGGTCCGCCGCATCGGTGTAGTTGTCGGAGGCCGGATTGGTGAAGCCGTGCCCGGTGTGACCCAGCGCCAGAAGCTGCCAGTCCGCGCAATGCGCGTCCAGTTCCTCGCCCAGGGCAACGACCGCTTCCGGTCTGGCCAGCGCGTCCGCCCAGCCATGAAGGGCCAGCACGGATGCCTTCATCGGTTCGGTATCGAAGTTCGGGCGATCGAAGATCCCGTGGATCGGCACCACGCCGGCCAAATCGGCGCCCGAGCGCGCGAGATCCAGAACCGCCTTGCCCCCGAAACAATACCCCATGGCGACCACCTTTTTCGCCTCGACCTCGTCCCGCGCCTTGAAGAGCGCAAGCGCCGCCCGCATCCGGTCGCGAAGCTGTGTGCGGTCGGCCTCCACCTCGTCCTTCCAGCGTCGTGCTTCGGCGGGATCCGTGGAATGGCGACCGGCGCCGTAGTAATCGACCACGAGCGCCGCGTAGCCCATCTCGACCAGCGCCTTTGCCCGGTCCCGCTCGAAATCGCTCATGCCCCAGAAGGCGGGTGCCACGATCACGCCGGGGCGGGCACCGGACAGCGCGTCGTCCCAGAAAAGTTCGCAGACAAACCCTGCGCCCTCGACCTCGTAAGTCAGCTTTTCGGTCCGGATCATCTTCATCTCCCTCGTTTCGCACGAAAAGACCCCGGCCTGCGGCGCTTGTCCAGCCTCAGTCCGTCAGGGACCGGAGCCGCTCAAGATCGGCCCGGAAACGGTCGCGCTCTTCCTCCTGCCGCACCCGGTCGGGAATGCGCAGGATGAAGCTCGGGTGCACCGTGACAAAGAGCGGCGTGCCGTCGCCCAGCGCCTCGACCCCGCCGCGCCGCTTCAGAATATCCCGGCGCGACCCCGTCAGGCTCTCGAGCGCGGTGCCACCCATGGCGACGATCAGCTCCGGCTGCACCCTTTCGCGCTCGAGACCGAGCCACCATTTGCAATGTTCGATCTCGTCGCGATTGGGATTCTGATGAAGCCGCCGCTTGCCACGCGGGACAAATTTGAAATGTTTCACCGCGTTGGTGACATAGACCTTGTCGCGGTCGATCCCGGCTCCCTCCAGCGTCTCGTCGAAAAGCTGCCCGGCCGGACCCACGAAGGGCCGGCCCGTGAGGTCCTCCCGGTCCCCCGGCTGCTCGCCCACGAACATGAGCCGCGCGTCGAGCGGCCCTTCACCCGGCACCGCTTGAGTCGCGTTTTCCCACAGCGGACAGCGTCGGCATCCCGCGAGCGCCACCTCGAAGGCGTCCTGGCCCGCCTCACGCAGGGCCTGAGCTTGTCTGACCGCCTCCCCGACTCGGGCGGCACGCGCCGGGGCTATGGTCGGCATCGCCTCGGCCATGGCGCGGGCGCGGGCGGGGGCGGTGGTGATCAGTTCAGGGATGAGCCCGGCCTCGGGCATGTTCTTCCAGTATTTCTTCGGCATCTCCGACTGCATCGCCTTGGGCATGAGCCGCGACGGGTTGAAGATGTTGCGGAAATAGGTGCGCCAGAGATCCTCGGTCGCATCCTCCGGAAAGGGCGGTTTCGCGGCACATTCGGCAAAGTTCAGGGTGCCGTCGAAATGCACCGAGAGGTCAGGTGTGAAAATCGACCAATCCATGTCGCCGAAGCGCTTGGCGAAAAAGGGCGCGGTCGGTTCGACGATGAAGTGCGTCGGTTCGAACCAGGCGGCGAACTGGCGGCGCGGCGCAGCCGGATCGCCGGTTTCTCGAAATCGGACGAAGGCGGTCATCTTGTGCTTGTCGCGCCCGACCTCCTTGGCCATGGCGTTCAGCTTTGCGACCAGCGGATCGCCCCGGTCGCCGATCAGACGCTTCTCGCACTGAACGCGCCATAACAACGTATAGAGCCGTGCGAAGCGTTCAGGGTCGCGGTGCCAGACTGCCTGACGAGCGAGTTGCAGGAACTCACGGGGCACGGTCACGGTGCCTTCGGCGTCGGGAAGCGGGCTATCCCTGGCAAAAAGGTCCGGGGCGACTTCGCCCATGGACCAGGAGACCTCTTCTGGCGTCACGCGAGCCAGAAGCAGGGCGCGCGCCGCATCCCGCCATGCCTCGAAGGTGCCGACAGGGGGCAAGGGCTGGTGGCGCATCAGATGAGCCGCAGTTGCTCGGGCGGCGGCGCGAACCGCGCGCGCAGGTCGGCGCTGTCGGCAAGTGTCCGGGGCGACCAACCCGGGAGTGAGATGAAGGGCCGGGCGTGTTTCAGGTTCGCGCCCATCCGGACGAGGTCCTCGTAACGCAGGGTGCGATGGCGCCGCACGGCGACGATCCGGGTCACGGTCTTGGTTCCGAAGCCCGGCACCCTGAGCAGCATGTCCTTGTCCGCCCGGTTCACCTCGACCGGGAACAGATGTCGTTGCCCCAACGCCCAGGCGAGCTTCGGATCGACGTCGAGGGCGAGGTTCCCGTCGCCCTGCCCTGCCGTGATCTCGCCCGCCTCGAAGCCATAGAACCGCATGAGCCAGTCGGCCTGATACAGACGGTGTTCGCGCTGAAGCGGCGGTTGGACGAGAGGGAGGTGGGCGCTCGCGTCCGGGATCGGGGAGAAGGCAGAATAGTAGACGCGCTTGAGGTCATAGCTCGCATAAAGCCGGGTGGAGGCCTTCAAGATCGTCGCATCGTTCGCCCCGTCGGCCCCGACGATCATCTGCGTCGATTGCCCGGCCGGCGCAAAGCGGGGCGGACGTTTGCCAGTGGCGGTCTTGTCCTGTGACGCCTCTTTCAGCACACGCACATCGGCCATTGCACGCCGGATACGGTCGGGGTTTTTTTCGGGCGCGAGATCGCGAACGGCGGTATCTGTCGGGAGCTCCACGTTGATCGACAGCCGGTCGGCATGGCGCCCCGCCTCCTCGATCAAACGCGGGTCCGCGTCGGGGATGGTCTTGAGGTGGATATAGCCCCGAAAATGATGGTCCTGCCGTAGCATCCGCGCGATGCGCACCATGTCGGCCATCGTGTCATCGGGCGACCGGATGATCCCGGAGGACAGGAACAAGCCCTCGATATAGTTCCGCCGATAGAACTCGAGCGTGAGATGCACGACTTCCTCGGGGCTGAAGCGCGCACGCTCCACGTTCGAAGACACCCGGTTCACGCAATAGGCACAATCATAGATGCAGAAGTTGGTCATCAGGATCTTGAGCAGGCTGATGCAGCGCCCGTCCGGCGCATAGGCATGGCAGATGCCTGACCCGGTGACCGACCCGATCCCCTTGCCATCGCTGGAATCCCGGCGTGACCCGCCGCTTGACGCGCAGGAGGCGTCATATTTCGCCGCATCCGAGAGAATCGCGAGTTTCTGGTCCAGTGTCCGCGCCATGCGTTCACTTTATGTTCTCATCCAGCCAACGACAAGAGACTCCAGCACTCATTTCCGCGTCATTCACTGCTCGACCAACACGCTAAGCGCGGTCACGTCGCCGATTGGTTCGCTGAGGCAATGAACGGGTGGACGCGCCTCGGCTAAGCCGTAGGGGGCGGCGTCAACCCTCCTTGGGCCAGACCCATTGGAAGAACCCGATCAGCCCGCCGACGAGAAAAGCCATGAGGATCAGCACCGGGTCGTTGGCCACCGCACCGATCAAGGAGGGCCGGATCAGGATTGGCTCGGCAAGGAAATGGTCCACCAGAAGATCGACCGTAGTGTAATCCGACAGGGCACTTACCCGCATGAGGCCGGTCTCCTCCGGGTCCGGGATCGCGATATTGACCCGCGCCGGCACGAGGTGATCGGCATCGCTTTCGGCGTCCCGCGGGGGATTGGCCGCCGTGAAGGTCAGGATCGCGCCGGACTGGATCCTCCCGTCCTGCACCACGGTCGGGCCGCCGCGCAGGCTGAGGATCGAGATCACCGACTTCGCGTTGACCTGATAGTTCGCGTCGATCAGCGGCACCTCGTCCACGTTCCCGAAGGGCGCCCCGATCCGGAGCGTTCCGCGCCCGAGAAAGTGTCCGAAGGACGACAGACCATCGCCCTCGAGGATAATCCGCCCACTTTCCAGCTTTGCGAGCGGCGTTCCCTTCGCGCTTTCCGGGAGGCTCGCGATCGCGATATCCAGTCGCCCGGGCCGGCTCTCGAACTTGAGCCGGGTGCCGGCGGGGAAGGACAACACGAAGGGACCTTCGGGCCGCACGACTTCGAACATGGACCCGAGGCAGCCGTATTCGCCCCCCGTCGCGTTGAAGTCGGGGCGGTCGCGGCGCTGGCACAGGGCCGCGTTCTCGAAGGACTTGCCACCGACCTCTTCGCTCAGGGTCACCTCGACGGCCCCGCTGTTGGCCTCGAGAAGGATGCTCCGGTCGAAATGCCGCTGGTAGAGCGGATTGAGGATCAGCCCGAGCGCCACCACGGCCAAGGTGATCGCCACCCTGAGCCACCGTTTGAGCACTTTGAGGTGCCGCTCCCTTGCGCGTGTGACGACCGCCTTGCTGTTCGCATCGGTGACGGTCGCCGCCTCGGTTTCAGCCGTCATTTCCGGAAGACCTGCATGACGGTTGCGGCGAACCGTTCCTCGGTGTTGTTGCGCGAAATGAGGAAGGTCAGTTCGATGGGATCGGCGGCCTCTGCCAGAACCTCGACCGGGATTTCACAGATGGTCGTGTATTTGAGCCCGGTGGCCTCGGTCACGTCGCGGCAGGGCTCGAAGAACCTCGTGCCATCCCCGACTGCGACGGCGGTGAAGTTGCCGGCCGCGTTCACGAAGAGGTTGAGGGTCGTCGCAGTGGTCGCACCGGCATCGGCCCAGGAGGCCGGAACAAGGGTCGGGTTCTGCGCCGTGCATTCGCCGCTCGTGACCCGGATCACGGATTTCCGGTTCTGGAGGAAATCGGGAAGCTCGCCGTCATAGGTGAAATCGGCCCGTTCCCCCGCGAAGCCCGCCGGAATGGTATAGGCGTTCTCGGCGATGTAGCGGCCATCCTTGGCGACGATGCGCACGCAGGCCTTGGCGGGTTCGTTGCGTGCCAGCCAGGCTCCGGGCGGGGTGACGACATTCGGCACCTGCGGAAACACGTCGTCCCCGATCAGCATGGCGCCAAGGATCACGTCGCCGGACACTTGCGAGTTCTCGGATTTCACTTCGACGAAGGCCTCGTGACTGTTGTCGCGCGTAATCTCCTGTGCAAGGCTTGTCGAGGAGGACAGTCCGACCAGAACGCCCCCTACCCCCAATATCTTTGCAAACATCCCTTCACCCCCAGCCCTACATCCCCATGAAATACCTTCATCATATCGCAGTTTGGGTTTTCTTCCTAGTTTCCGCGCAGCCGGCGCAGGCACAAATGGTGGTCATCGGTGACGGGTCCGGATCGGGGTTTCTGTTCCAGAGCAAGGGCAACTGTTTCGTGGTCCTGCCGACCCATCTGCACGGTATCCGCTTTGAAGGGATCCAGATCACCGAACCGGGCGGAAACCGCATCGGGACGGCCAAGATCCTCTACAAGGCAAGCGACAACGCCGACCTGTCGGTGGGACTCGTACGGGGCAGCATCACGGCGGATTGCGGCCCGGAGTGGTCCGGCCTTCCCCGCCGATTGTCGCAGAGCCTCAAGGTCGGGATGCCGGTCACCATGCGCCGCGCACGGCAGGCCTCGACCGAGGGGCGGCAGGTCGTCATCCGCACGCTGACCTTCCAGCAGATCGAGATTGCGCCTGAGGGCAACGAAGAGGCCGACCTTTTCGGTGGCACGAGCGGGGCGTTCCTCTTCGACGGAGATAAGCCGGTCGGCATGGTGACGGATGCGGCCAACGCCGGGCAGGCCTGGGCGCTTCGGATGGACGAGATCGTCAACCGCGTGTCGCGGATCATGGGCGAAATGCAGGAAGGCGACCCCTGCGCCGATCCGACGATGCCCGGTTGCGAAAGCGGCGGCGCACTGCCGGAGGCGGCCACAGAGGGCAAGGCGATCGAGGTGACGAGCTGGTCGGTGCATCCGGTCGAAGGCACGGCCGACCCCACGCAGATGCTTTTGGGACAGGGCGCATACGTGGCTCCGCTGACCGCAAGCACGCCGATCGTGCTGGAGCTGACCCTGCCCGAAGACGACCGTCTGCGCCGAATCACCATCCTGTCCAAGCCCGACGATGCGGCTTCCGTCCCGCGCGGGATCGAGATTTCAACCGACGCCACCGATGGGGCGGTTCGCAGGCCGAGCCCCTTCCCGAGCTACGAGATGTCGCCCGACGGGATCTATGACGTCAAGGTTCAGGAACGCTTCGTCAAACGGCTGACAATCAAGATCACCTCGACGTGGGGCGGCGGCTCACCGGCCCGGATCGACTCGATCGTGGTGGAATAGCTCACTCCGTCAGGTCGATGCGACCCTTGGTGAGGACCCCCGTCAGCGATTGCTCGCCCTCGAGCTGGCCACTGGCGTTCAGCACGTATTGCCCCCAGGAGCCGCCGAACCAGACGCTGACGACTTCCCCGCGCATCCGGATGATGCAGGGGGTCGAACTGCCGTTCCCCTGCACGGTCCAGCAGGCCTCCTTTTCGTCGTAGCCGACGAGTTTCTTCATCACCTGCCCCATGTTGTCGGCCCCGATGGTGCCGTTCGCATTGTTGATGTCGCGGGCGTAATAGGCGTGGGGTTCCTCATCCACGGGGTCGAACTCCAGCACCAGCGTCGGCTTGGAATCGAAGATCGACCGCAGGACCGTGGCGCGGATCGCACTGTCGGTGGAGTAAAGCCCGTGCCGGATCGCCATTCGCCGCTGATCCGCGTCGCCGTCGCGGATCAGGATCGACATGACGGCCAGCGCCTTTTCCGGGTCGGGGTCATTGAGCCTTTCCTGAAAGGCGGACAGTTCGCTGTCACGGGCGGAGGTGGCCGCGTCGAGATCGTCGAGCGAAACCTGAGCCCGTGCCGTTCCGAAAGTCGCGAGAAAAATTCCGAGAGCAGCAGAAGAAAGTCGCATGAATATGGTCCCGTTGCTTGTCAAATGCGCCGGCCCAGGCCGGCCATGAAGCGAGCCTAGCATCACTTTGCGGCACCGTCCTAGAGCAACTCCACGGAAAATGGGCGTCACGCCGATGCCACGGCGGACGCCCAATTTTTCGCCCGCCGCGAGGGTTTCGCGGTTAGTCCGTCTTGCCTGTCGTGCTCTTCCCGGCAACATGACTTCCGATCATGTCGCCCAGACGGTTCATGGCCGGGGCCGATACGGCGAGGTCGAGGATGGAGTCGACGATCTGGGACACGGGCGTGCCGCGTTCCGTCGCCTCGCCGCCGCCCTGACCACGCGCCCCAAGGCCGTTGATCTGGTGGATGGTGATGCTGTCGATCTTTTCGGCGGGCTTCACCATCTGGCTGACGATCCCCGGCATGGCCTCCAGCCGCATCTTCTCCATCTCGAGCGCCGCGAGCGCATCGGAGCGTGCGTTCTGGGCCTCGATGCGGGCGGCTTCGGCCTCGACCTCGGCAAGCTTGAGGAACTTGAGCGCCTCGGCTTCCTCGCGTTTGGCCTCGGACCGGTCCTTCGCCGTAGCCTTGTCGCTTTCCGCCGCGATCCGGGCGCGGGTGGCTGCCGTCTCGGCATCTTGTTGAGCCGCCAAGAGCGCCACGGCCTTGCGCCGTTCGGCTTCTGCCATCTGGCGCGCGGTTTGGATGGCCTCTTCGGCCTTCACCGCCTCGGCGCGCGCGGTATCGGCATCGGCGCGGGCGCGGCTTTCTTCCTGCGACTTGGCCGAGATCTGGATCTGCCGCTCCTGCTCGGCAATCTGGAGCGCCCGCTCCTGTGAAATCTCGGCCTGCCGGATCGTCAGTTCCCGGGCGATGTCGGCGGACTGGATTTCCTGCTCCATTCGTATGCGGGCATGCGCGGCCTCGCGTTCGGCATCGGCCTTGCGGCTCGCCACCTCGGCCAGTTGCGCGGCCAGAAGCGTCTCGACCTCCTGCGCCTGCGCGATCTCGGCCCGACGTTCCTCAAGGTCGATCTCGAGCTTCCGGCGGGTGGCCTCCATCGCGGTGCGCCGGACCTCCACCTCGCTGTCGCCCTCGATCTGGGCGCGCTCGCGCTTGGACTTGGCGATCACCTCGGCAAGCTTGCGCATGCCCACCGCGTTGAAAGCGTTGGTTTCATCCAGCGTGTTGAAGGGCGTCTGGTCGAAATCCGTCAGCGATACGCTGTCGAGTTGCAGGCCATAGCGCATCAGGGTTTCACCCAGGATGTCGCGCACCTCGCGCACAAACTCCGCGCGGTTTTCGTGCAGCTCGTCCATCGTCATCTGGGCGGCCACGGTGCGCAGCGCGTCGATCATCATGCCGTCGATCAGACCCTTCAGCTCGTCAGGCTGGAACGTGCGCCGCCCGAGCGTCTGGGCCGCCCGCGCAATCGCGTCGGGCTCAGGCACGACGGAGGCATAGAACTCCGCCCCCACATCGACGCGCATCCGGTCCTTGGTGATGAGGGCGGAATTGCCGCGCCGGACCACGTCCATGCGGATCGTCTGCATGTTCACGCGGCTGATCTCGTGGAAATAGGGGATTGCCAGCGTGCCGCCGTCGATGACGACCTTTCGGCCCCCGACCCCCGTCTTCACGAGGCTGATCTCGTTCGTCGCCCGTTCATAGAACCACGCGGCGAGCGCGACCAGAACGGCGGCGGCGACGATAAGGAGAATGATCCATCCGATCGCAGTCATGACGTTTCCTTTCTCAGAAGACCGGCGGGAAATGCCGCCCGCCGCGGTCGAGCGTGATCCAGCGCAGCTCGGTGAAGGCATCGAGCGACCAGCGCCCACCGTAACGGCCCACGCCTGACGCCTTGGTCCCGCCGAAGGGGACATGGGGCTCGTCGTTGATGTTCTGGCAGTTGACGTGGCAGATGCCGGTTTCGATATGTTCGGCCATGCGAAGGGCGCGGGCTTCGTCCTGCGTCATGATCGCCGCCGTCAGCCCGTATTCGGTATCGTTGTTGAGCGCGATGGCCTCTTCCTCGGTGCGGAAGGGGGCGACGATCACCACCGGGCCAAAGGTTTCGTCATGCCAGATGTCCATCTCGGCGGTGACATTGGTCAGAACGGTGGGCTCGACGAAGTTGTCCCAGGCCTTGCCCCCCAGTTCGACCCGCGCGCCCTTGGCGACGGCGTCGTCAATGAGCGCCTTCACCCGCAGCGCCTGCCGCGTGTTCACGAGCGGTCCGATGACGTTGTCTTTGTCGCGGGTGTGACCGGTCTTGAGCTTGGCCGCGCGGCCAAGGAACCGGCCCATGAAATCGTCATAGACGCGCTCCTGCACGAGGATCTTTTCGGTCGACATGCAGACCTGTCCCTGATGCATGAAGGAGCCGAAGTTCGCGGCCTTCGCCGCATGGTCGAGGTCGGCATCCTCCAGGATGATCATGGAGTCCTTGCCGCCCAGCTCCACGCAGGCTTTCTTCAGATGCGCGCCGCATTTGGCCGCGATGTGGCGGCCCACGGCGGTTGATCCTGTGAAGGACACCGCCTTGACGTTGGGGTTCTCGATCATCTCGTCGCCCACAGCGCCCACGCTGTCGCGGCTACAGGTGACGACGTTGAAAACGCCGGGCGGAATGCCCGCCTCGTCGAGGATCTCGGCGAAGTAGAGCCCGCCGGAATAAGGCGTGTCCTCGGAAGGTTTCAGGACCACGGTGTTGCCCACGGCAAGGGCCGCGGCAAAACCGCGCGACGTCAGGATGCCAGGCATGTTCCAAGGCGAGATGACGCTGACGACGCCAAGAGGAAAGCGCGTGGCCATCATGAATTTGTGGTGCTCGGACGGCAGCACTTCACCGATGTTCTGGTAGCAAAGCGCCGAGGCCGAACGGAACACCTCGGCCACGTAGCCCGCCTCGAACACGCCCTTGCCGAACCAGCCGCCGCCTTCCTGCACGGCGGCGTTGATGAAGTCACCCTGCCGCCTGTCCCAGACCTCGGCGATCTTGAGAAGCGCATGGGCGCGCTGGTGAAAGGCAAGGCCCGACCAGGCCGGAAACGCCGCCTTGGCCGCGGCGATCGCCTTTTCCACGTCCGCGGGCGAGCCGTCGGGGATGCGCGCATAGAGCGAATTGTCGGATGGGTTCAGGTCGTCGAAGGTGCGGGACGCGGGCGTCCATTGGCCGTCGATATACATGCCCTTGATGGTGGGCGCGGTGTCGGGACTGTCTAGCATGTTGCCTCCTCTCCCTTACGGTTTGCGGCCGGGCCGGGTCCGCGAACGGTCGCGGGCGCGGGCGGCGGCGGTTTCGATTTCGTTCAGGACCTCGCGCAGGCGATCGCCGTGGCTTGTGAGGTCCGGCATGGTCCGGGCAGGTTGGCTTCGGACAGGCTGGTTTCGGGCCGGTTTCGGCGGTTCCGGCATCGGCCCGGGGCGTGGTGGTGCCACCGATGGCTCGCCCCGGCGCGACGACTGGCCCGCGGCCTTGGACACGTAACTCGCCGTGTCGATGTTCGCCGGCCTTGCCGGGGCCGGCGATGGTGCCGGTGCGCGCGGCGCCGGAGCCGGCGCGGGACGGGACATTTGCTCGGGAACCGGGGCCGGGGTTGCCGGGCGCTGCGGCGCGAGCCGCTGCATCGCCTGCGCGGCGATGTCCGAGGGCGAGGGGCCTTTCGCCGGGCGCGGTGTCGTGGGTGCCGCGACAGGGCCGGTCGTCGGGGCCTCCGCCCTGCCCCTCGTCGCTCCGTTCTTCGCCCCGGCACCCCCAAGATAGGCCTTCTGCACCGCGGGATCGCGGGCGAGGTTGGCGCCCGTATCCTCGTGAATGACCTCGGTGTTTTCCAGAAGGTATCCCCGATCCGCGATGGCGAGCGACGCCTTGGCGTTCTGTTCGACCAGCAGGATACCGATGCCGGTGTCGCGCACCGCCTTGAGGCTTTGGAACAGCTCCTTCGACAGCAGCGGCGACAGCCCGAGCGAGGGTTCATCGAGCGTCAGGATCGCCGGGTTCGACATCATGGCCCGGCCGATGGCGACCATCTGCTGTTCGCCCCCCGACATGGTGCGCGCCACCTGCTTGCGCCTTTCCAGGAGCTTCGGGAACAGCGCATAGACACGATCGAGGTTCGTGCGCTCGGCATCCTTCGCGCGGTCGGAATAGGCACCGAGCATCAGGTTTTCTTCCACCGTCAGGTCGCCAAAGATCCCCCGGCCCTCGGGCACCAGCGCAATGCCCTCTTCCACGATCCGGTCGGGCTTCATCCCGACAAGCTCGTGCCCGTTCATCCGGACCGATCCCGTGACCTTGCCCTCGCAGATGCCGCTGATCGCTTTCAGAAGCGTCGATTTTCCGGCTCCGTTCGCGCCGAGAATGACGACGATCTCGCCTTTGCCGACGCGCACCGAGGCATTCTTCAGCGCCGGATGCTGGCCATAGGCGGCAGAAAGACCCTTCACCTCAAGCATCGTCGTCCCCCAGGTAGGCGCGGATGACTTCGGGATCGGACAGGACCTCGTCGGTCGAGCCCTGCGCGATCTTCTTGCCCGAGGACATGACCACGCAATTGTCGCAGAGCGACCGGATCGCATCCATGACATGTTCAACGAGAATGATCGTGCGCCCCTCTTCGCGCAGTCGGTGGATGAGGTCGATCCCTTCGGCAAGCTCCGTCGGGTTGAGACCGGCGAGCCATTCGTCGAGCAAGAGCACCTCCGGCTCGCCGCAAAGTGCGCGGGCAAGCTCCACGCGCTTGGTGTCGATATAGGTCAGTTGTCCGATATGGGCCTTGGCCTTATCCGCCATGCCGATCTTTTCCAGAACCTGCATCGCGTGGCGTTCGGCCGACGGACCCCAGCGGCGGCGATGGCCGAAGACGCCGCCCGCCATGACGTTCTCCAGCACGTTCATCGAGGGCAGGAGCCGAACAAGCTGGAACGTGCGCGACACGCCCTTGCGCGCGATGTCGCGCGCGGGCAGTCCGCTGATCGTGCCGCCGCGCAGGGAAATCTCGCCCTCCGTTGCGGGCAAGGCGCCGGAAATCAGGTTGAGCGTCGTGGACTTGCCGGACCCGTTGGGACCGATCAGACCCAGCACATCGTGTTCGCGCACGTCGAAGCTGACGTTGTCGACCGCGACGAGACCGCCGAACTGTTTCGTCGCACCGCGCAGGGATATGACCGTTGCCGCCGTCATGCCAAGGCACTCCGTTTGACCGCGCGCCCCCGGAGCCGGTCGTAAAGACCGACGAAGCCACCGGGGAGCAGATAGACGATTGCGAGGAAGCTGAGGCCCAGAAGCAGCGTGGTCTGGTTCGGGAAGGACGACGAGATCGCCTCCCACAGAAGCGTGAAGGGAATGACGCCGACGAGCGGTCCCCAGAGCCGCCCGGTGCCGCCAAGAAGCGCCATGATCACCACCTGGAAAGACAGCATGGGGGTAAAGGCGGTCGACGGCTCGATATAGATGTAACGCGGCGCGATCATCGCCCCCACGATGGCCGCCGTCGCGCCCGAGACCACGAAGAGCGCGATCTTTGAGAGTGCCGTGTTGATGCCGACGTGGCGCGCCACGTCCTCATCGTCCCCGATGATCCGCAGGGCAAAGCCCAACCGGGACCGTCCGATGGCCCAGCCCAGCAGGAACACGAGCGCGGCGAGGCCCAGAAGCTGCCAGTAGATGTCGGGATCGGTCAGGTCGGTGAGCACATAGGTGCCCTTGTGCCCAGTCTGGTTCTGATACCAGGTCACCGCCTGCCGTGTCATCTCGGCCAGACCCAGCGTGAAGATCACGAAATAGACGCCCGAGAGCCGCAGCGTGGCGAGACCGACAAGCGCGGCGATCACCCCTCCGATCAGCCCCGCGATGGGCAGGAGCACCCAGTAAGGCAGATACCCGATCCCCGACCCCATGACATAGGTGCCGATCCCGAAGAAGGCGGCTGTCGCGAGCGAGATGTAATGCGTCGGGCCGGAGAACAGCGCCCAGCTTGTCGCGAGCACCGTATACATCGCGATCGAGACCCCGAGCGAGATCAGGTAGCCGTCGCCCGTCAGCGGCAGAAGCGCCGCCACGATCAGGAGCGCAGCCCCCCAGCCAAGGTTTTTCCAGTCACCCTGCGTCATGTCGGCTTCCTCCCGAAGAAGCCCTGCGGGCGGAAGAGCAGGATCAGGATGAAGAGCGCATAGGCCGCGACGAGCGTAAGGCCCGGGTCGATGACCGAGGCGACAAAGGTCTCGCCGACGCCAAGGACCAAGGCGGCGAGGATCGTGCCGCGCACGTCGCCCACGCCGCCCATGATGACGATGATGAGCGCCTTCATCGTGAACATGACCCCGGTCGAGGCGTCGAGCGTCAGGAAGGTCGAGATCACCGCGCCGCCAACCGCTGTGACCGCCCCGCCCAACGCGAAGGCGCGGGCCGAGAGTTTCGGGACGTCGATCCCCACGAGGCGGGCGTTTTCGGGCGACACCGCGACGGCGCGGATCGCCATGCCGGCGCGCGAGACGTTGAGCCAGAGAAAGAGCGCGGCGCAAAGGATGGCGGCACAGACGAAGGCCACCACCCGGTTGAGACCGTAGTTGTCCCCGAAGACCGTGATGGGTCGTGCGAGGTAGGAATAGCTGAAGTAGTCGCCGCCGAAGGCCCAGATCATGATGCCGACCATCACGAAGGACAGGCCGAAGGTGGTGAGGATCGCATCGACCTCCAACATCCCACGGTTCTTGGCACGGTTCACGAGTGGCCGCAGCATGATGCGATAGATCAGCCAGTTCAGAACATAGGCCAGCGGCGCCACGAGGAAGATCGTGAGAAGCGGGCTCACCTGTCCCACGGTGAACAGGGTGAAGGCGGCAAATGCGCCGATCACGAGCATCTCGCCATTGGCGAGGTTCATGATGCGCGATACGCCGTATTGCAGGTTCAGCCCCAGCGCGATGAGCGCATAGGTGCCGCCGAGGATCACGCCTGTGATGAGAATGTCCATGAGGTCTCCGGATGAGGGAGCAGGCCCGGCATGCGCCGGACCCGCCAGTGTCGTGAGTGGTTATTCCCAGCCGGACTTGATGACCGGCGCGACGGCGCCTTCACGGCCCGTTTCCTTGATCCCCTTGAACTCGCCACCCTGCCATTGGCCCACGGTCCAATAGGCGGTGTTGGAGTTCTGGTCGTCGAAGTCGATCGTGCCCATCACGGTCTCGAAGCTGTTGTCCTTGATGAACTGGGTCACCTCGGCCATGTCGAGCGTGCCGGTGGTTTCGATCGCTTCCTCGAGGATCTGGAGCGAGGCATACATCATGCCCGAGGCCCAGTAGTCGGGCTTGGACCCGGTCGCTGCCTCCAGTCGCGCGGCATAGTCCTGAAACTCGGGCGACGCCGTGTTCACGCCCCCGATGCCCATCACGCCCTCGGCGGCCGCGCCAAAGCGCCCGGCATAGGACGGAAAGGCGGTCGCGACGGCGGTGTAGAACGCCTTCACGTTCAACTCCTCGATCATCGCCTGTTCGGTGAGGCCGAAGGTGTCCGGCGGATAGGACCAGGCAACAAAGGCGTCGGGTTCCGCCGCTTTCACCGCCTTCATCACCGGCGACAGGTCCTGCGTGCCCAGCGGATAGGACGTCTCATAGACCAGTTCGAACCCGGCGGCTTCAAGCGCGGGCCTGCCCACGGCCATCAGCTCGATCCCGAAGGCATCGGCGACGTTGACCATGGCCACCCGGTTTCCGATCTCGCCCGCCTCGCGCAGGTCCGACAGCACCTCGACCGCATCCTCGGCAAGGTCGGTCGACCGGCCCAGGAGGAAGAACATGTCGCCGAACTGCCCCGACAGTTCGCCGATCTGGTCGGTCGCTGCCGACGAGGTGATCTGCGGAAACCCGAGCCGGTCAAAGATCGGCGCGGCGGCGATGTTGAGGCCCGTGGAATAGGGCGCGAGGATGATGTCGGCATTGTCCTGCGTGGCGAGACGCTGAACCGCCTTGATCGTCTCGGCCGGGTTGGTCTGGTCATCATACTCGATGACCTCGAGCATCCGCTGCTCGCCGCCGACGTTCAGACCGCCGCGCGCGTTCACCTCTTCGACCCAAAGCGCGATGTTCGGCCAATGGGTCACGGCGGCCCCGCCCGCGAGTGGGCCGGTCTTGGGCGCCACCGCCCCAACGATGATGTTTTCCTGAGCGAATACGGTGCCCGCCACCAGCGTCGCGGCCAGTGTCGTCGTCACCTTGAAGAATGTTCTCCGTTTCATGTGTCTCCTCCCTGAGATCGCGCGGCGCGCGCGTTTTGATTACGTCCAGAATGGGTAATCGGTTCTTGGCTCCTGGACGGTGATCCACCGGAGCTCGGTGAATTCCTGAATGGCGGAGGTTCCGCCGAACCGGCCGTAGCCGGAGGCCTTGACCCCGCCGTATGGTTGCGAGGGGTCGTCATAGACCGTTGGTCCGTTGATGTGGCAGACGCCGGTTTCGAGCCTGCGCGCGATGCTCCGCCCGCGCGTTTCGTCTGCGGTGAAGACCGAGGCGACCAGCCCGTATTGCGTGTCGTTCGCGATCGACACCGCCTCGGCTTCGTCCCTCGCGCGGATGATCGCGGCCACGGGACCGAAGCTTTCCTCGGCATAGATCTGCATGTCCGGCGTCACCCAGTCGAGCAAGGTCGGCTGCACATAGGCCCCGGACACCTCGCCCCCGACGACGAGCGTGGCGCCCCGGGCGAGCGCATCCTCGATCAGCCGCCCGACCCGACGGGCCGCATCCGCGCTGATCAGGTCACCGACCTTGGCGCGATTTCGCCTGGCGAGCAGATTGGCGCACTGTGCCTCCATCGCCGTCACGAAACGGTCGGCGATGTCTTCGACCACCACCAGCCGTTCGGTCGCCATGCAGATCTGGCCCTGGTTGAAGTAGGCACCGTAGGTCGCGGCCAGAGCGGCGGCTTCGATATCGGCGTCCTCGAGCACGATGAGCGACGCCTTGCCCGACAGTTCGAGCACGCAGGGCTTCAGATACCGGGCACCGATCTCGGCCACCCGTCGCCCGACGCGCGTGGAACCGGTGAAATTGATCCGCCGCACCGCAGGATGAGCGGCCAGCGCCTCGACCACAGGCTCGGCCATCTCGGGCGCATGGATCACCGAGGTAAGGGCACCCTCCGGCAGACCCGCCTCGCAGAGCACATCGACAATCCGGGCGTGCAGCATCGGGCAAAGTTCGCTGCCCTTGAAGACCACCGTATTCCCGCAGGCCAGCGGCCAGACGATCGCCCGCACCGCGAGCGTCACCGGCGCGTTCCAGGGCGCGATGGCCAGCACGACACCGACCGGCTCCCGGATCACGGTCGAACGGATTCCGTCGCGTTCCGACGCTTCCTCGAAGCCGGACACCAGATCGGGGATCTTCATCGCCTCGTTGAAGACATCGGCGGCGATGGCCACGTTGAAGCGGACCCAGTCGGGGGTCGAACCAAGCTCCTTGCCTGCGATTTCCACGAAGTCTTCCGTGTGTGCGACCAAAGCGTCGCGGGCGCGGGCCAGAAGGGTGCGCTTCTGGTCATTGGGCATCGCATGCCAGACAGGAAAGGCCGCCGCCGCGGCACTTGCGGCATCCTGCGCGTCGCGCGGACCGGCGGCAACGGCGCGTGTGACCGGCTGGCCGCTGACCGGCGACAGCCGTTCGAAGAAGGCGCCGTCACGCGCCTCCACGCCCGCCGCGCGGATATGAAGCTTGGCTTCGAACATTTTCCTCCCTTGGACCGGCGGTGTGTCCCGCCGTGACCATGACATCAGCATGACCGAGAACCGTTGCAAAAATAATGCCGAAACATGGGCATGGATTGTCAGAAAATGGGTAAGATGGATGTGAAACCCGAATTTGGAGGAGACCATGTTCGATTCGCCGCTGTCGCGTTTCCGCGCGGGACATATCGAATGCGCTTTGCAGGAACGGGTCCTGGCGGCCCGGTCCACCGCATCCGACCACGACTGGTTCGTCTTCTACCTCGACAGCGGACAGGCCGTCGCCGAAACCCGCGACAGCGAGTTCGAGATGTCGGGTCCAGCCCTGCGCTGGGGTCCGCTCGACGAACACACGCGGCTCAGGATCGCGGCGGGCGGCGCCGGCTATTACCTGTTCTTCGGTTCGTCGATCTTCGAGGATGCCATCGGGCTCGCAGCCGAAGGCGCGGATCTGCGGATGTTCGCGACCCAGCATCTTGTCGCCACATTTGAACGCAGCGACTCGCTCGGCCAAAGGCTCGACGCGCTCTTCCAGCGCATCACGTCCGAAGCGACGACCCCGCAGTTCGGCAGCGAAGTGGCGCTCTCCGCCTATATCCGCCTCCTGCTCGTGCTGTTCTGGCGCAGCGTCGACCGCGACGTCCTGCCACGGGACAGCAAGAGACAGGGGCGGGGCGACATCGACAGGTTCCGAAACCTCGTCGAGGCGCATTTCCGCGCCCGCTGGACCGCACGCCACTATGCCGAGGAGATGGAGATCACATACGACCGGCTCCACGACCTTTGCGTGAGGATGGTCGGCAAGCCCCCGGCCCGTCTGATCCGCGAACGCTCGATCCATGAAGCGCGGGTCCTGCTCCAGCGCACGGCGCTGTCGGCCGAGAGGATCGCGGCGATGCTGGGCTTTTCGTCGGCCAGCCAGTTCAACCACTTCTTCAAGTCGATGACCGGAGAAACCCCCGGCGCCTTCCGCAGGCGAGGTCCGGTCCAATCGGACACGGGTACGGACCGGACCATCCGGTTTGCAGACTGGCCTTAGTCCGGTCTGGTGGCCTCAGATTGGCGCGAAGCAGGTGTCGACGGGGCCAGCGTGGGCGTGGCTAGGAACGCGGGAGAAAAGATCATCTCGCAGAGGGGCGCTAAGCGCGCTTTCAACTCTGCGCAGTGAGCCTCGATGGTCTTGTCGTCGTCACGGATGAGGTCCTGAAAGGTCTGCATCCAGACATCGTAGAACAGATGACCTACAACGCGCGCATCGCCGGGCGAGCCATTTTGCAACGTGAGACTGTATCGCGACAGGATGACGGTAATGATATCCAGCAGCGCATCGTCCACCTGCTTGAACGAACGCCCGAGTTCGGTGGTTGGCTGCCGCAACGCCGCAGCGTTGGCATAGCGCCAGGTCCGCTTGCTCGCGATGTGCATGGTTTCGACCGAGACGTCGGTGAAGATCGTCATCAGTGTGGCCAGAAACGTCACATCCGTGCGTGGTTCGAGCACCTTGCTGTTGTCGCGCGCGTTCTGCGCCCCCTCGGCGATGATGGCGATCAGAATGCCGTCCTTGTTGCCGAAGTAGTTGAAAACCGTTGGGGTTGACACGCCCGCCGCCTCCGCAATCTCGCCCATCGTGGTCGCATCGACGCCCTGCTCGCCGAAGAGTGCACGGGCGTGATCGAGGATTTCTTCCCGACGCTTCGCCTTCTTCCTCGACCTCAGCCCCGCTGTTTCGCCACCCGTCGCGGCTTTCGCGACGTCCCGGACCGCAATGGATTGGGCTTTCTGCTTTGCGTTGCTCATGGGAAACTTTCTTTATCCTATATAAAATTTTATTGACTAAAAAGTTTTCGTCAATAGCAATGGAGCCGTCGACACTTTTGGGGAGGTTCTTTGTCCATGATCCGTAGCGCTCCTGCCATTCGAGGCCGGTCCACCGCCCACGCGGCGGGACACCAGTGATCCCGAATACGCCAACACGCGCGGGGATGCCATTCCCGCAACGGCTGGCCGCAGCACGACCCGGTCTTGGGAACAGTATGTCGACACCGATCGAAACGCTTGAGAGGAGATACATGTGTTTTATCTGAACAACATCACGATAGGTTTGACAGCAGCGGCGGCGCTAACCTGCATGGGAGGTACGGCGTTGGCGCAATCGAACGATCCGGGCCGCTGGCTGACACCGACAATGATCGAAGCGCGGGCGAGCATGTTCATGCCCACCCTCAACTACCTGACGTTCCAGCACATGGACCAGATGTTCGCGACCCGAACCGTGGCCGCAGGTGACGCGGTCTGGGACTTGCCGGAGAACCCGATGTCGCTCGAAGGCGACTACACCATCCAGGGCGAGACCTTCGACCTCGAAGGCGCTCTGGAGCGGACCCGGACCAACGCGCTCGTGGTGCTCAAGGACGGCGCGATCGTTCACGAGACTTACCGCAATGGCAGTGGCCCCGACACACGGTTCCTGACCTTCTCGGTGGCGAAGTCCTACACCTCGACCCTGATCGGCTTCGCGCTGGCCGATGGCCTGATCGAGAGCCTCGACGACAAGGTCACGAAGTATCTGCCCGAAATGGAGGGCTCGGGCTACGACGGGCCGACCGTGCGCGATGTGCTGCGCATGCGGTCGGGCGTGAACTGGGAGGAACGTTACGAGTTCGGCAGCGAGACCCAGCTCACAACGGTCCACGACAATTCGCTCGTCGCCTACACCTATCGTTGGTGCGACTACGCGGCGAATGAAAGCGAGCCCGGTCCGAATGCACCGGATGCCGTGTTCAACTACGCCACACTCGACACCAGCGTCCTGGGCTGCATCGTCGAACGGGTGACCGGACGGACCGGGGCCGACTACATGTCCGAAAAGCTCTGGCAGCCGATGGGCGCGGAAAGCGATGCCTATTGGATCATGGACGGGCCGGATGACGTGGGCCGCGAGTTCTTTGGCGCGGGTCTTGCCGTTACGGGCCGCGATCATGCGCGATTTGGCCAGATGTTCCTTCAGGGCGGCATGGCCAACGGGAAACAGGTGGTCCCCGCCGATTGGGTAACCGAGGCGACCGTGCCCGACGAGGGCTATGAACCCGTCGCCGAGGGCGAGCCCATCGGATACCAATACCAGTGGTGGACCGACGCCGCGAGCGACGTCTTCATGGCGCTTGGCCTGCATCACCAGTTCATCCGTGTCGATCCGACGAACAACATCGTCATCGTGAAGATCAGCTATACGCAAGAGCCCGTGGGCCGTGATGCCGAGAACGAAGAACTCTTCGCACAGATCACAGCGAAGCTGACCCAGTAATCGGAAGACCTGACCTCGATCAGGACGGGCTCCGACTTGGCGGGGCCCGTCTTTCGTCCGGGGGCGCAGGCATCTGATCCACCAGCTCGACGACCGCAACCATGCACCACGTCGCCAACGTCAAACCCGCCTCTCCTCGTCGGGCGAACGAAAGCTGCGGGCCGACTTCGGAATCTGGGTTCACCCACTTTGCGGGCCCGTCTTGACCCCGCAAAGGCGATGACATAGGTACGAATTCGCTGAGCGGGCGTTGTGTAATGGTAAGACCTCAGCCTTCCAAGCATGTGTCTTGAGTTTCGCCCAACTGCGCAGGATTGCTAGCACTTTCATTTCATTTAATAAATGATTGCATGGTGCACCACGTAGTTGCGCCCGATATCGTGACGTTACCTTCAAAAAGCCTGCAAAAATGCCCAAGCTCACAGAGACCTACACTTCGAAGCTCCCCTTCTCGAAATCAGGCACCCTCAAGCACTGGGACAGTGAGTTGAGAGGCCTGGGCCTCTTCGTCGGGAAGCGTTCAAAGACCTGGTACTTTCAGAAGGATGTTGGCGGACAGACGAAGCGCATCCTGATCGGGCGCCATCCGATCGTGTCGGCACAGATCGCGCGACAGGCTGCCTTGGAATACGCGCTGGAGTGGAGCCGCGGATCTGGAAAGTTGGTGCAGCCAAGGGTCCCTACCCTCGAAGCAGCGCTCGATTCCTACTTGGCGCGTCCAAAGCTCCGCTCAGAAACACACAAGCTTGGCATCAGGCAGCAGTTCGATCTCCATCTCAAGGATTGGCTGAAACGCCCACTCGATGAAATCGACCAAAGCGCAGGTGGTCGCTCGCCACAGGTCGATGGCATCAACTCCGTCCGGAGCGAACCATGCCCTGAAGTATTTCCGGACCGTCTGAAACCACGCGAGACGTACGACGGATTTGCCCGAGTGCCCGACCATGGCAATCAAGTGGTTCGAGGAACGGCCGAAAGTTGAGACCATCGAAGACCTGAAGGAGTGGCGGGATACGATCGACGCGCTTCCCAATGCCATCCACGCCGCGTTCTACGAGTTGATCCTGTTCACTGGCCTCCGCAAATCCGAGGCATTCGCATTGGAATGGCAGAACGTTCACGAAGACCACCTTCACATCCCGATGACGAAAAACGGACGCAGCTTCGATCTCCCAATCCTGCAATCGCATCACGAGATTTTGGGACCTCTGCGTGGCCTCAGCCGCGACTGGGTCTTTCCATCACCAAAGAGCGCGGCGGGTCACCTCACCGGCCCGCAACGACTGAAATGGTCACCGCACACGCATCGTCGTACCTTTGCGACAGTTGCGATGGAGGCCGGCGTCCTCGAAGAGGTCGTCGGGCGACTACTGAACAACACACCGATTACCATCACCGGACAGCGCTTGACCAAGCCAAGTCTGGACGCCCTCCGCCCGAGCATGGAGATTGTCTGCGATGAGTTGTTGCGGCGGTGCAGCTCCGCCCACCCAGCGGGCGAAGCCTGAACCATTGATTGCGAATGTGAAGAAAGTGATTTGGACGTGCGAGAAACGATCGATGGCCTGACGGGGCTTTTGCAGAAGTTCGAACTAGAGCGTGGACCCATAACGAGGATTCCCTCCAAACTCGGAGCATGATTCACTGCCCCTGCCACAGGGGGGACCACGATGCGCCGACGCTTTGACCTGACGGACCTCGAGTGGTCGATCATCCAGCCTCTCGTGCCGCAGAACCTGAGTTTTCGCAAAGTGAGAATTGGAGGATAAAGGCCACATGATTATTGTCCTCGGAGCCCGGAGCGCACGAATGGCGACTACCGCACATCCAGATTGTTCCGCCTGCTCACCCGAAATCAGGGTTAAACCAAGCAAAGCGCTGGGCTCGTGACGCTACTTAAGACGGCAACTCGTATCCAATAGTTCAACGATGCTCATTGAAGACGTCACTTCCGCCCGGGAGGCTTTGGCCACCCGGGCGAGGTTGCCATCACCAATGGGTCAAGCCGCCGTCGCATGCGATGGTCTGGCCCGTGATGAAGCCTGCCGCTTCGGTGTTCAGAAACATCACGAGTCCCACGAGATCCATGGGAACCTCTTCACGCGGGATGCACTGAGTGTCGCGCAACCAGGCTTTGCCAGCCTCAGTCACGGTTTCGCGCGGCACTTCGGTGAACGTGCCGCCGGGTTGCACGGCATTGACCGTGATCCCATGACTGCCCAGCTCGCGCGCCATAGAGTTGGTCATCCCGATCAGGGCCGATTTGGACGTGACGTAGTGCATGTAGTTCTTCACCCCGAGAGGCACTGACCCGGAGGTGATGTTGATGATCCGCCCCCACCCTTGTGACTTCATGATCGGCGCCACGGCCCGCGCCATCAGGAAGCATCCCGTGATATTCACCCTGAGCACCAGATCCCATTCCTCGAGGGGGATCGACGTGAAGTCGCGCATCTTGAGGGTCGAGAAGATGCCAGCGTTGTTCACGAGGCCGTCGATGCGGCCATGCGCCTCCATGACCGATGCGACGAGCGCATCGACGGACGCAGGGTCCGACACATCGGTGCGTGCGGACATCGCCCGCCCACCTTCTGCCTCGATCTCGGCAACCACACGCTCTGCCGCGTCGAGGTTGATCTCGGCGATCACCGGGATCGCGCCCGCGGCGGCGAACTGGCGGGCGTATTCGCGCCCGATGCCCTGTCCCGCGCCGGTGATGATCACCACCCGGCCCGTCACATCGAAATTCCGGCCACGTGCCACCGGCCGTGCCTCTTCGATCGTCGTCGTCATTCTGTCTTGTCCTCCTGAAGGTGTGTCTTGTCTGGAATGCGTTTTGTCATGGTCCACTGCGGCAACCGGAGTTCGCCCTCTGGCGTGGCGATCGTCTCGAACTGCAGCTCGACGGCGGCCCCGATCATCGGCTCCAAGCCAGCAGCGCCGACGAGATTGCCGATCACCATCGGCCCCTCGGTCGTTGCGACGCTGACCACCACGTAGGGGGCCGGCAGGTCGTCAAAGTACTGGCGATGGAACCGGGTCCACGACACGATCCGGCCCGTGCCGGACAGCACGTCCCAATGGGCCGCCTCTGACAGACACTCGGGGCAACAGGGGGCGGGCGGATAGCGGATGAACCCGCAGTCTTCGCAGCGCTGCATCCGGTATTCCCCGCGCGCGACGTGGTCCCAGAATTCGTCATCGTACAGGCCGCGCATCGGCAGGGGGCGTTGACCGCTCATGCGAAAGACCCCCGGTACATGATGCTCGCGACTTTGCCGGCAACGTCGGACATGTAGTGCACGTGACGGCGTCGCGCGATCTGCCGATCGCCCGCCTCGCCCCGCAACTGGCGCACGGCCTCGACCTGATGGTTCCAACCCTGCATGTAGCTTTCCGACAGCATCCCGCCGGAGGTGTTGAGAGGCAGCCGGCCACCGGGACCCAGCGCCCCGCTGCGGATCAGTCCGGCCACCTCGCCCGGCGGGCAGTATCCGAAACCTTCGAGGGCGAAGGGAACATGCGCCGTGAAGCTGTCGTAAACCTGTACGCAATCCACCTCGTCGGGGCCCAGACCCGCGACCTCGTAGATGTCCGAGGCGACCTTGCGATGGGCGCTGTGATAATAGTCCAGAAGCCGGGGGCGCAGGCTCGTTGCCCCTGCGTTCAGATCCGCCCGCGCCAGCGCCGCCAGATGCACCGCGCGCGGATTTCCACGTGCCCGTTCGGCCGACATCATGATCAGCGCCACGCCGCCGTCGTTGATGAGGCAATAGTCAAACAGCCGCAGTGGCTCGCAGATGTACCGGGCCGCCATATAGGCCTCGAGCGTCAGCCTGTCCCGCATGATGGCCTGCGGGTTCATCCGGGCGAAATCGCGTTGCGCGACCGCGACCCGGCCCAGATCCTCTGGCATGAGGTCGTGCTCCGACATGTAGCGGTTGGCCATCATCGCGTAGAGGGCGCCTTGCGACGTCAGGCCCCAAGGGGCGTAGTAGACATAGGCCAGAAACCGGTCACCCCCCATGGCACGCGGCCCTCCGTACTGGGTGCCGGCACTGCGCTGATCGTTGCCGTAGACGAGCGCGACACAGTCGGCGAGGCCCGCGTGAATGGCCATGGCACCCTGTATGACGGCGTTGACCGCATCCGCCTGCGCCGACCAGCGCAGGTCGAGCCCAAGCACCTCGGCCGTGCGTTCGGTCGCGGTCGCCTGACCGACCACGAGGCCGTCGATGTCCTCGCGCCGCAGGCCCGCATCTGCCAGCGCCCGGCGAAAGGCGATGGATGCAAACCCGTAGGCGTCCGTGCGGACATGCCCCCGTTTCAGCGCCGCATGGTCGGCGGCGTAGTCGGTTTCGCCGACGCCCGTGATCGCGACGCTTCCGGCAAGGGACGACAGTCGTTCGGGCCGCGTCACGACAGTCCCTCCACCGTTGAAGGCACTTGCCGCGTATTCCGGGACCGCGCGAGCGCCGCCAGTTCTCGACGCAGCGCGGGGTCAGGATGGCCGAGTGCGGCCATGGTCCCGCCCGTGCGCGCCGGCGTCCGCGACAGCCGCATGGGGGTGCCCAGCACGTCGAACACGGCGCCGTCCGGGGTCGGGGCACTCAGGATCAATTCCCGCGCCCTTGTCTGCGGATGCTCCAGCACCTCTGACACGCTCAGAACTGGCGCCGCCGGAATGCCCGCTGTTGCGAGCAGGTTCAGCGCCGCCTCTCGCGTGTGTCCCGAAATATCCATGGTGCAGTCCGTGGGCAGGATGACGAAGCCCGTCGTCGTTTGTGCGATCCGAAAGGGGGCGGGCCGGTCCGGCGCGTTCCACGCAAGACAGGTCGCCCAGACCGTTGCGTCCTGCATCGCGAGGTCAAAGCGTAAGCCCAGGCCCGTATTGCGTGCGTGACGCATCCCCGCGATCAGCGCGACCAGCCCGAACTGCCCGCCCAATTGGTCGGAAATCGAAATCCCCGCCTTCGTCGGCATCCCGGCGACGCGTGTCACGTCAAGCGCGCCGGACATGGCCTGGATGACGGTGTCGAGCGCGGGGCGCCCCGGATAGACCGTGTCGAAACCAAATCCGTTGACGCTGCAGTAGACAAGATGGGGAAACCGCTCCCTCACGGCCTCGGCACCCAGTCCCAGCTTTTCCAGCGCGCCGGGCTTGAGGTTTTCGATCAGGGCGTCGGCGGTGGACAGAAGATCGAAAAGAACCTCCCGGTCCGCGGGTGTCTTGAGGTCGAGAACCAATCCGCGCTTGTCGGTGTTGGAGAGCATGAAGACATAGCTCGCGCCCGCCGCATTCAGGGGCGCATTGTGCCTGTTCGTGTCGCCCGTTGGCGGCTCGATCTTGATCACGTCTGCGCCGAGCGCACCCAGTTGACGCCCTGCCAGCGGCGCCACCGTGTTCATGCCGATCTCGACGATGCGCAAGCCAGAGAGCGGACCCTGATTGTCCGAGGCCGGGGAGACGGCCGCGGATTTGCGCTGGCGGGCCGCGCGATCCTGCCATTGCGTCGCGCGAAAAACATTTCCGGGCGCCACAAGGCCACTGGCGGGATCGCGGCGACACAGTCCCCGGTGAACGACGTTCGGTTCGGACTCGAGATCGCCGATGGTCAGGATCGGGCTGGCAGGCAGCCCCGCCCCGTTCACGATCTCCACGACGCGGTCCGCAGGCAGACCGCCGACCCATGCGCCGATCACGGCGTCGATGTCGGCCACATTGGCGAGCCGCGCGGTGGTGGTATCGAACCGGGGATCCTCGGCCAATGCCGGGCGATCCATCAGCGCGCAGAGCTTTGCCCACATCGCGTCGGTCGGCGCACAGATCAGCACCCAGCGGCCATCCGATGCGCGATAGCTGTTCCACGGCGTCATCGTCGGATGCCGGTTGCCGTTTCGGGTGGCGGGAAGGCCCGCAGTCACGAGCGGCACGAAGGTCAGAAGCGCGTTCACCCCTACATCGTAGAGCGCGATCTCGACCTCCTGCCCCTCCCCACTGGCATCTCGCTCAAAGAGCGCAGCCAGAACGGCCGCCGCGGCGTAGACTCCCGCCTCCATCGACACGAAGGGCGCCCCGGTGATCTCGGGCGGCCCCTGCCGGTCGCCGGTCGTATCGGCCACCCCTGCCCAGCCTTGCACCAGTTCATCGGGCAAAGGCCGCCCGGCGAACGGCCCCGAGGTGCCAAAAGCGGTCAGGTCGCACCGTATCTGCCCCTGCGCGCGACCGGCAATGACGGCATCGACGTCGGACGATGTAAGCAGGATGTCGGCCTCGCTCAGAAGCGCCTGCACACCCTCATCCAGTCTCGCGGACGACATCGCCACGCGCCGCTTGCCTGTAGCGAGTACCTCGGACCGTCGGGAATCGCCTCCGCCATCGGCCAGCCGTACGACTTCCGCACCCAGCATCGCGAGCACGTTGCCACAGGCTGCCACGGCCATCCGGGTGCCAACTTCCACGACCCGAACACCGGCGAGCAGGTTGCAAACGGTCATGATTTGTCCGTCCTATTCTTGTTCATGACGCACATCGGAATTGTCCTGACAAATCATGTAGGTTTGCGCTGATGGTCGCGCGCGCCATAAAAGTCCGCGGGCCGCTTTTCCCGAAGCGACGCACCGCCTTCGATCGACTCCGGCGTACCGAAGTAGAGGGCCAACGCCTGAAACGCGAGGTTGGATATCCCGCGGATGTTCTCGGAATCCGCGTTGAAAGACCGTTTCGCGATGGCAAGGGCGGTGGGACTTTTCGCGATGATTTCGGCACACCACCGATCCACCTCTGCGTCCAGCTCGGCCTCGGGCACGACGCAATTGATCAGGCCCATCGCAAGTGCCTCCGCCGCGCTGTACTGGCGGCACAGGTACCAGATCTCGCGCGCCTTCTTCTCGCCGACGGTGCGTGCGAGTAACGCGGTTCCCCAACCGGGATCGACCGATCCCATCTTGGGCCCCGCCTGACCAAAGCGGGCGGTGTCGGCAGCAATGCAAAGATCACAAAGGGTTACGAGGACATTTCCGCTGCCGATGGCATAGCCGCGAACCTTTGCGATGACAGGCTTCGGCACGTCACGGATGGCGGACTGGAGTTCTTCCACGGCAGGGCCCAACATGCCGCGCCCCCGACCGACCCGATCCGACTTCTTTTCATCCTTGTCGCCGCCAACCCCGAACGCGCGACCGCCGGCACCGGAGAGGACAATCGCGCCCACGTCCCGGTTCCAGCCCGCACGCAGCACCGCGTCGGCCACCTCCCCATAGGTGTGGCCGCGAAAGGCATTCATCCGGTCCGGCCGGTTGAAGGTAATGTGCGCAACCCGGTCCCGCTCTTCATAAATGATGTCCTCGTATGACGTGTCTTGCATGTGTTCCTCCATCGACTCGGTTCTACTAAATGTACGTACATTTTTGCAAGAGAGATTCTTCGCTTTCCGATTATATCCATTATTGCCGAGCACAAATGGCGCCTGTATCACATGATAACGTATTGTACGTACATTTTAGGGAGAGAACGATGAATACCGAGATAGGACGACGGCAGATGCTGAAAGGACTGGCGACGATAGCAGCGGCGGCGACGGCCACGGGCGCGACCACGGCCCGCGCGCAAACGGCACCCTCGGCCACGCTGCCTGCGGGCAACCCCGGCTGGCACGGGTTTCGCATGGGCGACATCGACGCCCTTGTGCTGTCCGATGGGCCACTGGCACAGGGCGACCCGACCAAGGTTCTTCAGGGACAGCCCGAGGACGTCATCCGCGAGACGCTGCGCAACAACCACCTCGACGACCAGAACATGACACTCGACCAGAACGTGCTTCTGATCAGGTCCGGCGACCGGCTTGCCCTGTTCGACACCGGGACGGGCGGCGCGCCAGCGTTCGGTGACGATCCAGGCAAGCTCATGTCAAATCTTGCGCAACTCGGGATCGACGGGGCGAGCGTGACGGACGTGGTTCTGACCCATGCCCATCCGGACCACGTCTGGGGGCTCTCCAGCGAAGACGGCACCGCCAATTTTCCGAACGCGCAGGTCCATCTGCACGAGGCCGAACACGGCTTTTTCACCGATCCCCAGAATGATAGCCATCCGCTCCTCGGGCCCTTCATGCCAACCTGTCGTACAGAGCTCGAGGCGGTTGCGGACCGGATCACCATCTTCCGAGACGGCGACGAGGTTCTGCCGGGCGTCCATGCGATCGCAGCCTTCGGCCATACCCCGGGTCACAGCTGTTTTCGCCTGACGTCCGGGGACAAGTCGCTCCTGCTCGCGGGCGACCTGGCGCATCACCATGTCCTCTTCACCCGTTACCCTGGCATCAAGTTCGGCTTCGACACCGATCCGGACCAGATGGTGCAGTCACGGACGAAGCTGTTCGAAATGCTCGAGGCCGAGCGCATGGCGTTCCTCGCCTACCACTTCCCCTTTCCCGGTGTCGGGCACCTCGACCGCTTTGGCGACGGATACCAATGGGTTGCGGCGGGGTTGGACAACACGTTCTAGGCCAGAACGCGACAGGGCGCCCGACCGGGCGCCCTGTTCGGTAGGTGCGAGCAAGGTGCCGCGAAGCCGTCTCAGGTCCCGAAGCCCGTCAGGGTGATCTTCCCGATGGTCTTGCCGGTCTCGACCGCCTGATGAGCACGGCGCAGGTTCGCGGCCGTGATCGAGCCGAAATCTTGCGAGGCTGCCGAGCGCAGTTTGCCTGCGTCGACCAGATCGGCCACCTCCCCCAGAAGCGCTCCGATTGCCGACTGGCGATCACCGCCCTGAAAGACCTTGGTCCACATCATCTCGAAGTGCAGCGCGCCCGCCTTGAGCCGCAGGGCCGCCGCGTCGATCCCCTGCGGATTGTCGACCACGACCACTTCACCCTCTGGGGCGAGACACTCCACGATGTCCGGCCAATGCTCCACTGTCCCGTTGAGCGGAAAGGCATAGCGCACGTCAGACACACCGATCTGTGCCATTTGCGGGGCGAGCGGTTTCGTGTGGTCCAAGACCGCGTCCACGCCCAGATCCATCAGCCAGTTGCGCGATTGCGGGCGGGAGGCCGTTGCGATGATGCGGAGCCCGGTCTTGGCTCGCAGAAGCTGCACCGCCATGGATCCGACGCCGCCCGCCGCACCGATCAGAAGTATGGTTTCCTGCTCTGTCCGACCGCCTTGCCCCGAACCTTCTCCGTCGGCGCAAGCGATCTTCAACCGGTCGAAGAGCGCCTCGTAGGCCGTGATCGCAGTGAGCGGGAGCGCCGCCGCCTCGGTGAAGCCCAGCGTGTACGGTTTGCGCGCGACAACCCGCTCGTCGGCCAGCACGAATTCCGCGTTGGCGCCGTCCCTTCGCATGTCGCCCGACAGCATGACCGCCGCCCCGACGTCAAAGAGGTGCGCGTCCGGTCCCCGGGCGACCACTGTTCCGGCTGCGTCCCAGCCAAGGATGATCGGCGGCCCCTCCGCCCGCTCGCGCCGCATCCGCTGCACGGCATCGAGGGGATTGACGGAAATCGCCTCGACCCGAATGAGCAGGTCTCGTCCCTCGGCCCGCGGTGTCTGCGCTTCGAAGTCGAAGAGCGATTGGGGATCGGTCGCAGGACGCGACGTGAGATAGCCGACGGCTTTCATGATAGGCTCCAAACGTTCGGTTTGACCCGATCTGGTTCATCGAGTGCCCCGTTCAAACGGGGACTAGTTCATTTGAGCGGGCAGCCATGTCGAAATGGCCGGGAACGCAACGATGAGGACAAGGACGATGATCTCAGCCAGAAGAAAGGGCATGATGCCTCGGATCAGATCCACCGCCTTCATGCGGCCCTCGCTGGCGGCGACCACCGTGAAGAGGTTCAGACCCACCGGGGGTGTGATCGCCCCGATCTCGACGAGCTTGACGAAGAGGACGCCGAACCAAAGACCGTCGATCCCCAGCTCCTGCGCGATTGGATAGACAAACGGCAGCGTGATCACGGCCATCGATGCGCCGTCGATGAACATGCCCAGAACCAGATAGGTCACCGTGACGATGGCAAGAAATTCCCACTTGCCGATGCCGGCCCCGCTGACCGCATCCGTCAGCTCCGGGACAAAGCCACTGGTCGTCAGGAAGCGAGCGAAGATGAACCCTGAAATCACGATAAAGAACAGGGAACTGGTCAGTACCGCCGTGCGGCTCAGATCACCCCAGAGCGAGGCCCATGTCAGCCTGCGCTGTGCAAGGCTGATCAGGATCGCCCCCATTGCGCCGACGGCACCTGCGACCGAGGGCGGCATGAACCCGGTGTAGATTCCGCCCAATACGATCGCGACGAGCAGCCCCATGCCCCAGAGGGTCTTGAGCGAGGCGAGCTTTTCGGAGAAGGACGTGGTGTTGACGGGGACCGGGGCCCAATGCGGACGAAGGCGGACGCCGACGAGGATCAACAGGACATAGACGACCGCGGTCAAGACGCCCGGCAAAAGGCCGGCCATGAACAGCTTGCCGACCGATTCCGTGGTCATGATGCCGTACAGCACGAACCCGAGCGACGGCGGGATCATGACCGCGAACGTGCCGGCCGCAGCGATGGCGGCGGCGCTGATGCGGGCGTCGTAGCCCTGCCGCACCATCTCGGGCAGGGCCATGCGCGTAAAGACGGCCGCGTTGACCACTGTCGACCCGGACACAGCCGCGAAACCGGCGGATGCAAGGGTCACTGCGACCAGAAGCCCGCCGCGCACCCGTTCAAGCCAGCGCGCGGCCACCGTGAACAATGACTCGATGATCCCGGCAGAGGCCGCGACGTTGCCCATCAGCACGAACATTGGAACGACGATGAAAGCGTATTCTGCCGCGGTCGAAAACGGGATCGTCCTCAGGTTGACGGTCATCAGGGTCCAGCCCGAGGTCATCCACAAACCGAAGGCGGACACGAGCCCGATGGACGCGCCGATTGGCGCCCCGAAGAGCGAGATGATCACGATAGCGACAAGGGACAGAAGCCCCAGAACGACGGGATCCATGTTATTGGCCTTCCATCACGGGCGCCCCGCGCGGACGCAGGAGGTGGACGAGCTGCCGCGTGGCTTCAACGAGCGCAATCGTCATTCCGATAAACACAAAGGCCTTGAAGGGAGCGACCGGGATGTCGATGCGACCTGCCGATGTCTCGCCAACTGCGATGCTGCGCGCGGCCAGAAGATAGGCCTGCCAGGAGATGAGCGCGTAGAACAGGATCGAAACGATCTGGCCGAAGATGTCGGTGATCCGTTCGAGCCGGGGGCCAAAGATCTCGGACAAGATGTCGATCTTGATATGGGCCTTCCGGTACTGAACCCCGGCCAGCCCCAGAAAGATGAGCACCGCTTCGAACAGCCGCTGAAATTCGATCGCGCTGGGGATCGGGCGGGCGAAAAATTCGGTCAGGACACGGTCCGCCACCCCCAGCACCATGAGGACAAGGACGACCCCTGCCGCGCAGGCCGTCGCGGCCTTGGCCAGCAGGGCGATCGTGCCATCCGCCATTTTCAGAACTTGACTCAAGATGTCCTCCCTCAATCATACGACCCGGCGTGAGCCGGGCCGCACGTCTGCCTCCAGCCTATGTCAGTCTGCGAGCGTGGCGCGGATAATCTCGACGACCGCCGCGGCCTCTTCCCCTCGGCCTTCGCCCTCGAGCTTGGCCGACCAGATGTCCAGCATGTCCGGAATGGCAGCCTCGATCGCTTCCGGATCGGACACTGGAACCACTTCGACGCCAATGTCGACCATCGACTGGATGCTTTCTTCGGCGTTCTGCTGAATGTGATCCGCGCCCCAGGCCTCGGCATCGCGAGCGGCCTGCGTGACCACCGCCTGCACCTCGGGCGACCATCCCTCCCAGACGACGGTCGGGGTCACGATGGGGGCAAGCTCGATCATCCCGAAGGAGTAGTCGACGAGGTACTTTGCCACTTCGCCCAGCTTGAAGGCCGCAAGGAACGACGGCGGGAGATAGGCGCAGTCGATGATGCCTTTGTCGAGCGCCTCGTAAAGCTCGTTCGAAGCCACGTTGACCGGAACGGCGCCCAGCGCCTCCCACATCAGCGGAACATAGGCGCCGTACCCGCGCAGTTTCTTGCCTTTGAAATCCGCCGTCGACTGGATCGGGTCCTTGCAAAGCAGGTAGTATCCGGGCGACGGACGGACCAGAGTGACCTGGCCACCGATGGCCGCGAGCTCCTGCTGCACGACATCGCTCGCCAGCAGGGCCTGCGACGCTTCCAGAACTTCATCGGCGCTGAAGAACACCATCGGCAGCGCGTTGGTCACACCCGAGAACTGGGTTTCGCTGTACTGCCCGGTTTCGAGCATCGTGAAGTCGATGGCGCCAGCTTCAACGAGCGTCATCATCTCGTCAGCCTTGCCGAGCGACCGGGTCCAGTAGATTTCCGCCGTCAGGTTGCCGTCGGACAACTCGGTCAGCTTGTCGACGAAATATTCGTCCACGTCCGAAATCGCGTTCCCCTGCGGCAGCACGGACGCATACTTGAAGTTCATTTCCGGGATGCCCTGCGCCGCGGCGGGCACATAGGTTGCCGCCAGCAGGAGCGCGGCACGAATTGCAGACTTCACCAAGGTTCTTCCTCCCTCATAGCCGGGCGCTCGATGCGCTCCAGTCGCTTCAAAATGTCCGTACATTTAAACCGTGTCAACTGATATCTCGCTCCGGCGATAATTCTCTACGGCCCGCGACAACGCCCGCTCGAGCGCAAGCGCATCGCGCGCGACGGCGGCGGCGTCTACAGGCCGAAACGCCGGGAGCGGCGGGCCCTGCACCGTAACCTTCTGACCGGAAAGCCGGGACAGGGCATCAGCCATCGCGCGCGTGTCGCCCGCGAGCGCGGGCATAACCGGAGACGCGTCACCCTGTTGTGCGCCAAGGCTCTCGGCGATGACGTTGGCGAGCTGGTCGAGCGGGTCGAACCATGACAGACCCGAAAAGGGGATCACGCTCGCCCGACCTTGCGCGGCCTCCGCGCAGGCTTGTGACAAGCCCGCACTGATGCCCCGGTGGCGACCGGGGCCAAAGATGACGAAGGGGCGGATCACCCGCGCCGTCATCCCCGTGCGCTGCGCGGTTTCCTCCAGGACATACTCGGCCAACAGCTTCAGGCTGCCATAGACGCTCGGCGGCTTGCAGGACGCGGCGGCCGATGAGATCAGGGTGAAAATGCCGACACCCAGCTCCGCCGCTGCTTCCATCAGCGCGATGGTCGCGAGACCGTTGACGGCCACCGCGTCTTCAGGACGCTCCGCAGAGGTCGGCAGGTCGAGCGCCGCCGCATGTACGACCGCATCGCATCCTGACAGCGCCGCACGCACCGCGGCCCGGTCACGCAGGTCCGAAATCCGCCAGTCGACCTCGTCCCCCGACAGTTTCCAGACACCGCACTGCGACGGGTCCGCGAGAACCGTGTCGAGCGAACGCACCCGGTGCCCCCGATCCAGCAGTGCCCGGATCACCGGCAGGCCCAGGCACCCGGCTCCCCCGGTGACGAGAACCTGCCGCGGCGTTTCCATGACCTGCCCTAGGCCAGCTTGATCTGGACAGTCTTGACCTGCTGATACTCGGCAAGTCCTTCCCGCCCGAATTCCCGGCCCACGCCGCTGTCCTTGTAGCCGCCATGCGGCATGTCATCTATGCCGACGTTGTTGTAGCCGTTCACGAACATCTTGCCGGTCCGAACGCCCTTGATCACCTTGAAGGCCCGGTCGAGGTTTCGCGTCCAGACACCGCCCGCAAGCCCATAGGCGCTGTCATTGGCGAGCCGAATGGCCGCGTCGGTGTCGTCAAAGGGGATGACAGCGAGGATCGGTCCAAAGACCTCTTCCTGCGCAAGGCGGCTCTGGTTGTCCACGCCGCCGAAAATCGTAGGCATGAGATAAAGCCCGTCATCGAGCCGGCTGTCGTCCGGCCGGCTCCCGCCGGTCAGAAGCGTCCCGCAATCGTGCCCGACGTTCACATGGCCACGAACACGGTCATACTGTTCGCGGTTCACGAGGGGCCCCATCGTCGTGGCCGCATCACGCGGGTCGCCGACGATCTGCTTGCCCGCCTGCGCCAGAACCCGCTCCATGAAATCGTCATAGATCGACCGTTGCACCAGAAGCCGCGTTCCTGCCGAACATTGTTGCCCGCTGTTGTAGCAGAAAGCGGCGATCGCCGTGGCCGCCGCCGTATCGAGGTCGGCATCCTCGAACACGATGTTTGCCGACTTGCCGCCCAGTTCGAGCGCGACCTTCTTGTTGTTGGTCGCCGCTGCGCGCATCACCGCCCGCCCTGTCGCGGTCGAACCGGTGAAAGCGACCTTGTCCACGAGCGGCGAGGACGACAGGTACTGGCCCACCACCGCGCCGCGGTCCTTTTGCGAGGTGATGACGCTCACGACACCGTCCGGCACGCCCGCTTGGGCCAGATAGCGCGCGAGCAGCACCGTCGGACTGCTGCATAGATGCGACGGCTTTGCCACGACGACGCAGCCTGCGGCCAACGCCGGGGCGATCTTGCACACCGGGTTCAGCAAGGGGAAGTTCCACGGAGTGATGAAGGCGGCCACACCTACGGGTTCCCGCAGGATCAGCCCGAAGGCCTGCGGATTGCGGTCGCTGATCGCCGAGCCCTCGAGGTCCAGCGTCGCCCCTGCGTAATACTCGAAGGTCTTCACGGCCCCCATGATTTCGCCCATCGCGGTGCTCACCGGCTTACCGCTTTCCAGCACCATCCGCTCGGCCAGCTCCTGTTTGTTGTCTTCGATGATGCGCGCCACGCGGCGCAGCACCTCGAAGCGACTGCGTGCGGGTGCATTGGACCAGACGCCGGAGTCGAAGGTCTTGCGCGCCAGTTCGACCGCCCGGCGCGCATCCTCCTCACCGCTGTCGGCAAACCGCGCGACCACCGAACCGTCGATCGGGCTGATGTGGTCAAAGGTCTTGCCCGAGGCGGCGGGCATGTCCTTATTGCCGATCCAGTTCAGAAACGTGGTCGTCTGCAAGGGCGCAGGCGAAGCTACGGTGTTCATGTGGTCTTCCTCCATGGTCGCCATCCCTGTCGTAGACGGCTGATCGTTTGTCTCGACATCGGCGCTACCATAATGTACGTACATTTGCAAACCAAAATGATCGTCCGTAAAGGATCTGCGATGCCCACCATGACGCCCCCGCCCCCGCTCGCCATCAGGTTCCTCGACGATGACCACGTCATTAGGCTGATCCCCGCCCTCCTCGCCGGACCAAATGGTACAAGCGCAGATTACGTGCGCGACTTCTTCAGTCCCGAGAAAATCGAGGCATCCGCATGGGCGGCCCTGACGCGGAGGCTGGAGGCCTACCACATCGCCCCCGAGGCCCTGTCCGTTTCGCCAGAAGACAGCGCGGTCCTTGTGTTCCGGCGCGGCCGAATCGATACGGACATTTTAGATGCCCATCCGAACCTCAGGCTGATCCAGCGCCTTGGGAGCGGCCCGCATACCATCGACCTCGACGCAGCCTCCGAACGCGGTATCGCAGTGTCCTGTATCACCCGGCCAAGTCTCGTGACCGTGGCCGAGCACTGCCTCATGCTCATGCTCGCTGCGAGCCGGAGGCTCATCCCCTGCGATCATGCGGTGCGAAGGGCAGAATATGCGCCGGGCAAAGCCGGGGAGGTCGCCTACAACTGGCCCGGCATGACGGGGATCGAAAGCCTCTACGGTAAAACGCTCGGCATCCTCGGCATGGGCGAGGTCGGCACCCTCCTTGCCGAGCGGGCGCGCGCGTTTGGGATGCGGCTCCTCTATTGCGACGAAAGCCCCCTGCCGCCCGCGGTCGCGCGGACCCTCGCAGCCGAACGCGTCGACAAGGCCGCGCTCTTTGCCCGCGCCGATATCCTGTCGATCCACATCCCCGGCACCCCCGCAAACCGCAAAGCGGTCGGTGCAAGGGAGATCGCGTTGATGAAGCCGGAGGCCATCCTCATCAACACCTCGCGGGGCAGCATCGTCGATGAGGACGCGCTCTGCGACGCCCTCGAAACCGGACGTCTCTCCGCCGCAGCGCTCGACGTGCATGGCCACGAACCGCGCGGACCGGACCGGATCACCGCCCTGCCCAACGTAGTTCTGACGCCGCATCTCGCCGCAGGATCGCGGCTCAACGTGCTCAAGGATATCGCGATGGTCTGCGACAATCTGCTGGCGGTCCAATACGGCGACCCCATCGTGCATGGCCTCGTGCCGCGAGGCGTGGCGCAATGACCCGTGTCCTTTCATCAACTCACCTGAACTTTCCCGACCTGCTGCGTGAAGGTGACCGGATCATCTGGACCCAAGGCGCGGGCGAACCGGTCAGCACGATCGAACGACTCTTGTCCCAACTCGATGACGTGCCCCCCGTCGAGGTCTTTCTGGGGGCCAGTTATTCGGGGCTGATCCGACCGGAACATGCGGGCCGCATCCGGTTTACGGGCATGGGTGCAGTGGGAACCACGCGCGCCTTGGCTGAGAAAGGCCTCATTGACGTGATCCCCTGCCACCTGTCCCACGTTCCGAGGCTTGTCGCAGCGGGGCAACTCCGCTTTGATGTCGTCATTCTGCAGGTGTCGCGGCGGGCGGATGGCCGGCTCGGCACCGGGGCGGTCAACGGCTATGTCCACGAGGCGCTTTCAAAGTCGCGCGTGGCGATTGCAGAAGTCAACGAACAGGCGCCCGATAGCACCAGCAGCACGGTGTTCGACATGTCGGACTTCACGCATGTCGTTCATGTTTCACGGCCGCTGATCGAACAGGCCCAGCCGACGCCGACCGAATTGGAGCGGCGGATCGCGCGCAACGTGGCCCACTTCGTCGGAGACGGCGACACGCTTCAGATCGGGATTGGCTCGATCCCAAACGCGCTGGCCGAAGCCTTGTCTGACCGCCGCGCGCTGGGATTGCATTCGGGCGTAATAGGCGACCGCGTGGCCGACTTGATCCGCGCCGGGATCATCGACAACAGCCGCAAATCGGTTGACCCCGGCGTGTCGGTCACGGGGGTCTTGGCCGGGTCGCGCGCCCTGTTCGAGCTTGCCCACGAGAACCCCCAGGTTGCCATCGAACCCGTGTCCAGAACCCACGCCATCGGCACCTTGGCGGCCATTCCGAATTTCGTGTCCCTGAACTCGGCCATCGAAGTGGACATCACGGGCCAAGCCGGGGCTGAATTGGTCGGCTCCCGCTACTACGGCACCATCGGCGGGCTGAACGACTTTGCCCGCGGCGCGCTCGCGTCCGCTGGAGGACGGTCGATCCTCGCCTTGCCGTCGCGAACCGGATCAGGGCAAAGCCGTATCGTGCCACTGGTGCGGTCTGGCGTTGTGACGCTTGCACGGTCGGACGCCGACATCGTGGTCACAGAATACGGCGCCGCAGAACTGCGCGGGCGTAATCTGTCGGAGCGCGCCGCGGCGATGATCGCCATCGCACATCCGGACGACCGGGACACTCTGGCGGCGGCGGCACGGAGGGGTGCCTGAGGCTCCCCGACCTACGCCGTCGGATCGTCGTCCCGACGCTCGCGCAGATAGGTGACGACCTGCTCGTACCGATCCGAACGGCATGTCAGATGGACATGGACCAACGGCAGGTTATCAGACGCGAAATACGTCCGTTTGATGACAAGAACCGGCGCTCCCGCCTCGATCCCGAGCTGGCGTGCCGCCTCGGGATCGACCGCACCGGCGGAAATCGCCTGCCGCGTGCGCGACGCGGTATGGCCGCTGTATTTCTGAACGAGATCCACGAAATAGGTCTGTCCGAGCTCGGCGTCCGGAATATTCTTCACGAGTGACATCGGCGCAAAGAGATTGGACACTCCATAGGGGATCCCGTCCGTGGTCAGGACGCGAAGGATGTGAAAGACCTTGGACGTCGGCCGAAGCCCCAATATTTCCACGACCTCGGGAAACGCCTTTGCGGGTTCCTGCTGGGCGCTGATCGTCAGCGATTGCTCGACCTTGAACTCGCCCGTCAGATCGTCGAGCGAGCCGATGGCCCAATACCCTGCCCGCCCTTTGCGCACGATCCTGGTCCCGCTTCCCGGCATCCGTACGATGAGCCCGTCATCGACCAGATGCTGCAACGCGATCCGCATGGTGTGACGGCTCACGTCGAATTCCTTCATGAGCTGGACCTCGGGCGGCAGCTCTTCCTCATATGTACTCGCGACGATACGGCGCCGGATCTCTTCGGCGAGGCGACGATGGGCGGGAATGGGTCTGGCCAAGATCTCTCCACGGGGCTTGAGCGGCTTTGCGCCGAGTCTGGACGAAAAGACCGGACATTTCGAGTCCCTTTCGGGGGGACTTGCCGGGCGCTCTCCGAATAATGCGAGGATCGTCAGCTTGGCAGTCCGGCAATCCGGGCCAGAAGCTCCGCTGCGGTCCGGGCGCCCAGCTTGCGCATGAGCCGCGCGCGATGGGCTTCGGCAGTGCGGTGCGAAATGCCCAACGCCCGCCCGATCTCCTTGCTCGTCGCGCCGGATACGCAGAGCATCGCGACCTCACGTTCCCGAACCGTCAGGTCGGCAACGCTTCGGTGATGCGACAGGTCATGGAACGACCACACACACTCACGAAAGAGGTCGTTGCGTGACAGCGAACGACCGATCACCTGACACCAGAACAACGAACCGTCTCGCCGCTTCATGATACGCTGATCTTCGAACCGCTGAGACGGGCCTAGCTCTTTCAGCCACCTCGCACCGATATGGGAAAACTCGTCGTGCGATGGATAGAGCGCGGCCACCGACGCGCCTTCAAGCTCCGCCGGACCGTAGCCGAACATGTCGGCGAACCTGTCGTTGCATGTCGTTATGAGCCTGTATCGCGACACCATCAGCCCTACGGGGGCAAGGGTGAACGCTGCCGCCGCGCTGACCAGATCTGTTTCCACGATCCCCTCCCCATAGGGTAATTCTACGAATATGCACGGCGCGGCCGTCCGTAGAAACCTTGGATGTGAAATTGCCATGAGAGACAATCGCTATTACATCGCACATCGTTGGCTGGGGACACACCCCGTTTGGCCGCCTGAAGGATCAGTCCGTGGAAGATCTGCTCGTATCCAGCGCGCGCGAGGCGATTGCGCATGCCGAAATTGACCCGTCCGAGATCGACGCCATCTGGATAGGTCACTTCAATTCCGGCTTGACCACCGACGCCTTCGTGTCCTCGCTGGCGCTTCAGGTAGATGACCGGCTGAGGTTCAAACCCGCTGTACGAGTGGAAAACGCCTGTGCCTCGGGGTCTGCCGCGATCTATGCCGCGCGCGACGCCATCGCGTCGGGCCGTGTCCGGACCGCGCTCGTCATTGGTGTCGAGAAGATGACGGATCAGGATACACCAGCCGTCACCAGGGCGCTGTCGGGAGCATCCTACCAGCGCGAAGAGTCGCATCTGAGCTTTCCAAGCGTATTTTCGACCTTTGCCCGGTCCTATTTCGACGCTTACGGCGATCACGCGCTCGCACTCGCCCGTATCGCGTCCAAAAACCACGCCAACGCGATGGCCAATCCGCTCGCACATATGCACAAGCCGCTGAGCGTGGAGGACTGCAATACAGTGGGGGAACGCAACCCGATGATTGCGGCGCCCCTCCGCATGTCGGACTGCTCGTTGATCAGTGATGGCGCGGCCGCGCTCGTGCTTGCGTCGGCGGACATGTCCGCGCATTTTCCTCGTGCCGTAGGTTTCCGGGCGGCCGAACAGGTCAACGACTTCCTGCCGATGTCGCGTCGCGACCTCTTGCGCTTCGAAGGACCGGCCCGGGCTTTTGCCCGCGCATGGGACGCGGCCGGGATTGGCGTGCAGGATCTGGACTTTGCCGAAGTGCACGACTGCTTTACGATTGCCGAATTGATGATCTACGAAGCCATGGGCCTCGCCCCGGCCGGTCAGGGGCATCGCCTGCTGGAAGAGGGAACGGTGCTGGCGGGCGGCGACTTGCCTGTAAACCTTTCCGGCGGACTCAAGGCCAAGGGCCATCCGGTCGGCGCAACAGGCGTGTCCATGCACGTAATGGCGGCGCGCCAGCTCATGGGCGAAGCCGGCGACATGCAGCGGCAGGGGGCGGAACTCGGCTGCGTGTTCAACATGGGCGGATCGGGCGTGGCCAATTACTGCTCGATCCTCGAAGCGGTACGGTGACGCCATGAACCCTGCACACTGGCTCGACCGCACAGCACGCCTGAACCCCGAAGCCCCCGCCATTTTCGAGGGCACCCAGCTTGTCTGTGACTACGCCACTTTCGCGAGGCAGGCCGCATCACTCGCCCGTGCCTTGGTCCGGGACTATGCAATCCAACCCGGCGACCGCGTCGCCATTTTCATGAAGAACCGGCCCGAATACCTTGTGGTGCTCTATGCCATATGGTGGGCCGGCGCGGTCGCGGTTCCCATCAATGCCAAGCTCCACCCGCAAGAGGCCGCCTGGATGCTGGACGACTGCGGCGCCAGGGTTCTGGTCGGAGACGGCGACACCGTGATCCCGACGCTCGGCCATGTCACAGGGTCGAAAATCACCGGGCTCGACGTGACGGGCACGGACTATCGCGACCATCTGTCGAGAACACCTGTGTCCGGCCCGGTTGACAGATGCGTCGGCGATCTTTCCTGGCTGTTCTATACCTCGGGCACCACCGGCCGACCAAAGGGCGCGATGATCAGCTGTGGCAACATCCTTGCCATGACCCAGACCTATCTCGTCGATGTCGATCAGGTGGAGACGGGCGAGGCGATCCTTTACGCCGCGCCGATGTCTCATGGCGCAGGGCTTTACAACTTCATCCATGTCCTGCGGGCGGGTCGGCACGTCCTGCCCGCTTCGGGGGGCTTCGACCCCGATGAGATCGCGCAACTCGCGCCCGTCTTCGGCTCCGTCAGCCTCTTCGCAGCGCCGACGATGGTGCGCCGACTGGTCTCGCAGGCGGCAATCTCGGGATACGACGGCACCGGTCTCAAGACAGTGATCTATGGTGGCGGCCCGATGTATACGGCCGACATCGAGGAGGCGGTGGAGGTTCTTGGAGCAAGGTTCGTACAGATCTACGGTCAGGGAGAATGCCCTATGACCATTACGGTTCTGCCGCGCGAGACCGTTGCTGACCGCACCCACCCCCGATGGCGTGAACGCCTGGGTTCGGTCGGTGTCGCGCAATCCTCGGTCTCGGTCCGCGTGGTCGACGAGTTTGGCGCGCCGCTGTCCGCCGGACATGTCGGCGGAGTCGAGGTCAAGGGCGCCCCGGTCATGCTTGGCTACTGGGAGAACCCCGACGCGACCAAATCTGCGATCCGGGATGGCTGGCTCGCGACCGGGGACAGGGGCGAATTGGACGAGGATGGCTACCTCACCCTCAAGGACCGCTCGCGCGATGTTATCATCTCGGGTGGAAGCAACATATATCCCCGCGAAGTCGAAGAGGTGCTGCTCCGGCATCCGTCCGTTTCGGAGGTGTCCGTCATCGGCGTTCCTGACGCCGAATGGGGTGAAATCGTGGTGGCCTACATCGTCCCGGTCGCCGGTCGAATCGTCGAACAGGCTTCGCTGGACACGCACTGCCTCGCATCTCTGGCCCGGTTCAAGCGGCCCAAACGCTACATAGCCCTGTCCGAACTTCCGAAGAATGCTTACGGCAAAGTGCTGAAGACGACCTTGCGGGCGCGAAAGTAGGGGCAGTCTGAGCATCATTGAACATGAGAAGGCAGGTCGGCATTGGCAAGACGGTGAAGTGGGCGGCTTGCGGAAGTTCGCTGCGGGCGCGAGTTGCTGGAGAATGCTTCGCGGCAGCAGACATTCAGTTCGGTTGGCAAAATAGCAGGAAATGACACCATTCGTCGCGCGGAGACGGATCGCAGGCGCTTTCAGTTGGACCAGCTGTAATACAGGCTCGTCGCGATCCCCTCGCGACGGCAGAGCTCGGCAATGCTGTCTTCGCCGCGCAGCCCATCCAACACGATCCTAATCTTCTCCTCGGCTGAATGTTGCTTCCTCGTGCGCCGCCGGATGTCCTTCACTACTTTCTCAGCGGGCGCTTTCTGTGTTCCGGGTTTCTGTCTCATCTCCACTCCTTGGCGGTTATGATGAGCCAGAAACCCTCCGTTACGAAATCAATTCAGATGTCCCAAGGGTGCTGACGGGAGACAATCAGCTGTATGATCAGAATGTCCGTTACCGCCACCTGTCGGGTTCAAAGGCATACCCTTCACGCGACATCGATGCCGAGCACAATGCTATTACAGATGCGGTGCTCGAACGGAACGCCGACCTTTCTGTGGAACTTCTGATGTCGCACTACTCAACCACCGGCAACTTCCTCAAGGAAAAGCTGGCGCCGGAGTACAAGGCCTGATTGTATCACGTGCCATCCGAGACCCGCAGGGCATTCTCGAAACCACCTTCGCAGAAACCGATGAGCACGGCGTTGTACCAGGCCGGGTCGGTCGGGGCCTCGGCGCCGAGAGCGCGCGACAACGTGGCGATCCGCATGTTCGACGAGACCACCGAAAGCATCGCCGTTACCGACACGACGAAGGCCATGGCCAGCCGGTCGCGCGGGGCGTCCGGATCGACGGCAATCATCGCCGCGAGGAAATCCTGTGCGATCGGGTCGAAGAACTCGCGAACGCGGGGATACCAGCGTTCGTCGGTGGCGATGCGGGCGATGAGCTTGGCATAGGCCGCCCATTGCCGGTCACCGCTCCAGGCCATGCGCGAATAGGGCAGGACATAGGCTTCGAGAATGTCGCGTCGGGTCAACGCAGCGCCTTTCCGGGCGCGGAGTTCGGCCAACGCCTCGCTGCGGGCGCGATTGAGCGTTTCGGCCCGGCGCTGGAAGATCGTCAGGAACAGATCGTCTTTGCTGCCGCCATGAAACCCCACCACGCTGAGCGACACGACCGCTTCGCGTGCGATATCGCGAATCGAAACGCCTTCGAACCCGTGCTCGGCGAACAGTCGTTCGGCCGCGTCGAGCACTTTTTCACGTGTGGCCTCACCGCGCGCGAGGCGGCCGTCCGCCTTGGGCTTGGCATGTTTCTCAGGCGCATAGCGAGCATTTGTTGGGGTCATGGGGCGATCATACGAATAACTAGTACGAACGTCCAGATAGTTTCTTGACAAAAATTCGAACGGACGTATGAATTGTATCAAGTCGGGTGTCGAACCATCCTGACAAAACCATTGGAGGGAGGAACCAATGAAACGATCAGCCATGCTTCTGGGGGCCGCGGTGTTGGCGTGCGCCCTTTCCACTGGCGCTATTGCCGAGACGATCACCATCGGGCACACGATCAACCCTGCCCCCGCGCCGGTGTTCATCGCCGATCAGCAGGGGCTGTTTGCCGATGCCGGTCTGGATGTGCAGCTTGAGGTAATGACTGCCGATCCGCTGTTTCCCGCCGCGCTGATGTCGGACTCGATCACCGTCGCCGCGATGACGCCCACGACCTTTCTTGCCGCAGTGGCCAACGGGCTCGATCTGGTCGCGTTCAGCGGCACCTCGACGACGCTGCAGACCTCGCGCGACATAGCCATTGTGTCCAGCACCGCCAGTGGCGTGACAGACGCCGAAGGCCTTGCGGGCCACAACGTCGGCGTGCCCGGTATCGGCGCGCTGCTCGATGTGATCCTGAAAGCCTGGCTGAACAACCACGGCGTTGCGCCCGCCGATGTGACCTTCATCGAGATGCCGTTTCCGCAGATGGCCGATCAGCTCCGCGCCGGTCGTGTCGACGCGGTAATCACCGTCAACCAGTTCGCCGGTCCGATGATCGGCGAGGGCTTCGGCCATATGGTCGCGCTGCCGCTGGCCGAACTGCCCGAAGGGCTGCGTACGGTCCTTCTGGTCGGCACCCGCGACTGGGTCGAGGCGAATCCCGAGGCGGTCGGCACGCTGCGGGAGACCATGTCGCAGGCCCAGTCGGTGGCCGAGGCCTCGCCCGAAGCGGTCCGCGAGGCGCTCGCCACTGCGATGCGCCTGCCGCCGCCGGTGGCCGAGCGCATTGAGCTGCCAAATGTCGACGTGGCGTTGAGCGTTGAAGACTTGACGTTCTGGCACGACGCGCTGCGCGAGCAGGGAGTGCTGCCCGGCGACATCGACCTCGGCCTGTTGGTTGCGCAATGAGCGCCATGCCTTCACTCGAAAACGATCCGGCGCGCGCTGTCGCGCCGGGCCAGCCGATGATCTCGTTCCGCAATATCGGGCTCAGCTTTGGCACCCATGAGGTTCTCAGGGCCATCGATCTCGACATCGCCGAAGGCGAATTCGTCTCCGTGGTCGGTCCCTCCGGCTGCGGCAAGACAACGCTTCTGCGCCTGCTCGCCGGGCTGGTGCGTCCTGATCGCGGAGAGGTGCTGCTGAACGGCCAGCGGCTCACTGGCCCCGACCGCAAGATCGCGGTTGTGTTTCAGGATTACTCCAAGGCGCTGCTGCCCTGGCGCACGGCCTCGGGCAACATTGCCCTGGCGCTCTCGGCGATGGGCGTGCCGAAAACCGAGTGGCCCGAGCGCATCGAGGCGCTGCTGGCGATGACGGGGTTGGAACATGCCGGCGACAAGCTGCCGCGGCAAATGTCGGGCGGAATGCAGCAACGCCTGCAGATCGCCCGGTGCCTGGCGCAGGAGCCAACGGTGCTGTTGATGGACGAGCCCTTCGGTGCACTGGATGCGATCACGCGCCAGACCTTGCAAGACGAAGTTCTGCGGATTGCCGCCGAGCGCAAGGTGACGGTGTTCTTCGTCACCCACGAGCTGGAAGAGGCGATCTATCTCGGCGACCGGGTGGTCGGGCTCTACGCCAATCCGGGTCGGGTGGCGCGCTCGTTCGACGTGACGCTTGCCAAGCCGCGCGACCAGCTGACGACGCGCGAGGACGCACAGTTCCTGTCGCTCAGACACGAGCTGTTTACCTTCATCAAGCACGCATGAGGCTGGTCATGACCTTGCCCCTGTCCCTGCCGCGTGGCGCCGTGGTGCCTTTGGCACTGATCGTCGTGCTGGAAGTGCTTGCGCTGGCCTTTCTGGACCCCGAGAACTACACCTTTGCCGCGCCGCACGACATCGCACTGGCGCTGGGGCGCGTGCTGGCCGACGGCACTCTGCTGATTGCCACCGCCCAAACCCTGTCCTGCGCCTTTGCCGGACTGGCAATCGGTTTTGCGCTGGGGGTGACGGCCGGTGTCGCCTTGGGACTGTCGCCCGCGCTCGACCGGCTGTTCGCCGTGACCGTCGAAATCCTGCGCCCGGTGCCGCCTGCCGCGTTGATCCCGCTGATGTTGCTGGTCGCCGGCTTCGGCTTTCAAATGGAAACCACGATCGTCGCCTTCACCACGCTCTGGCCGATCCTGGTGCTGACCCGCGCCGCGATCCGGGCGATCGAGCCGGGACTGGTCGAGGTCGGCCGGGTGCTCGAACTGGATGTGCTGCGGCGCACTCTGGTGATCGTCATCCCGTCGGCGGTACCGCGGCTCTTCGTGGCGTTCCGGCTGGCGGCGGGAATTGCGCTCACGGTTGCCGTGGTCGTCGAGGTCGTCGCCAACCCGCGCGGGCTGGGCTACGGCATGATCCTCTCGGCGCAGACGCTCCACCCCGATGTCTCACTGGCCTTCCTGGTGTGGATCGGCCTGCTGGGCTGGGCGATGAATGCCGGCCTCAACGCGCTCGATGCGCGCTTCTTTGCGAGGTTCCGCTGACATGACGTCAACACAACGCCTGATATGGTTCGCCGCTTCGCTGGGCTTCGCCGCCATGCTGCTCTTGCTGTGGGAATTGGCGTCGCGGGCGGGTGTGGTGCGCCCGGTCTTCTTTCCCGCCCCGTCGCGCATCGCCGCCGCCCTTGCCGAAGGGCTGACCGATGGCTCGCTGCTGCGCAACACTGCGCTGACAGTGGCCCGAACATTGGGGGGTTGGCTGATCGCCTCGGTGATCGGGGCCGCGCTCGGGGCGCTGATCGGCATGTCGGACAAGGCAAATTCCTGGCTCGGCCCCATGCTCGAGGCGCTGCGGCCGCTGCCGGTGGCCGCATTGGTGCCGATTATCGTCGCGGTGTTCGGTTATACCGAGCAGATGGTGCTGGCGATCATCGCGTTTGGTGCGCTCTGGCCTTGCCTCATGTCGACCGTCAGCGGGTTTCGCGCGGTCGAGCCACGCCTCTACGAGGTGGCGCGCGTGTTGCAGATGGGCCGGGCGGCGGTGCTGTTCCGTATCGCACTGCCGTCCGCGCTGCCGGAGATCCTTGCAGGCATGCGCGTGGGGCTCACCGTCGCGCTGATCCTGGTGGTGGTGGGCGAAATCATGGCCAGCCGCCCCGGTGTCGGCTTTCTGATCCTCCTGGCGCAGCGAAGTTTCCAATCCGCTGATCTCTATGCCGGGATCCTCGTGCTGGGGCTGGTGGGGCTTGTTACGGCGGCGCTGCTCGACAGCATCGAAAAACGCCTGGTTTTCTGGAGATGATCCCGATGCAGTTGATCGACTTGTCGCGCCCGCTTGAGAACTCCACCTTCGCCGATCCGCCGGGGCTAGGGCCAAAAATCACCTATCATTCCCATGGCGACACCACGAATCAGATCCTTTCGTTCTTTCCCGGAATCGATGCCGCCGATCTGCCCGGCGGCGAGGGCTGGGCCGTCGAGGAGATCGCGCTCAACACCCACAACGGCACGCATCTTGACGCGCCCTGGCACTACCATTCCACCATGGATAACGGCCAGCGCGCCATTACAATCGACGAGGTGCCGCTTGGATGGTGCCACGCGCGCGGTGTCAAGCTGGACTTCCGCCATCTGCCGGACGGCCACGTCGCCACCGCCGCCGAGGTCGAGGCCGAGCTGGCGCGCATCGGGCATGATCTGCAACCGCTCGACATCGTCGTCGTCAACACCGCCGCCGGGGCGCGTTATGGCCAGCCCGACTATCTGGCGACAGGCTGCGGCATCGGGCGCGAGGCGACGCTCTGGCTGACCGAACGCGGCGTGCGGGTAACGGGCACCGACGCCTGGTCATGGGACGCGCCGTTCCTGCACACCGCGCGGCGCGTGGCAGAAACCGGCGATGCCGGGCTGATCTGGGAAGGCCACCGCGCCGGGATGGTGCGCGGATACTGCCACATGGAAAAGATGGGCAATCTCGAAAGCCTGCCTGCGACCGGGTTCGAGGTGATCTGCTTTCCGATCAAGGTCAAGGGCGCCAGTGCAGGTTGGTGCCGCCCGGTCGCCGTGCTCAAGGGGCAGCCCGACGACTGAGTTCATCGGTCTCGTCGCCACCGTTCAGGAGAACCACGATGAAGTTTGTAACGCTCGACGATGGCAGCCGCGACGGCCGCCTCCATATCGCCTCGCGCGACGGCCAGCGGGTTGTGCCCGCGGACGGTGCCCGCACGCTGCTGGCGGCGCTCGAAACCTGGGACGATCACCTTGCCACCTGGCAGGCCCAGTATGATAGGCTGAACGACGGGGATGCCGGCGCGGCACCGTTTGCGCTTGAGACGGCCCTCGCGCCGCTGCCACGCGCCTGGCAATGGCTCGACGGCTCGGCTTTTGAAACCCACGCGCTTCTTCTGCAAAAGGCCTGGGGTCAGCCGCAGGTTGGCCTTTCGGAACGTCCTTTGATGTACCAAGGGATGTCGGACCGGTTCCTGCCGCCTCAAAGCGTCGCGCGCTTTCCGTCGGCAGCGGACGGGATCGACTTCGAAGGCGAGTTCGGGGTGATCCTCCGCGATGTGCCGATGGGCACGCCCGCATCGCTGGCCGCGCGCGCCATCCGGTTGATCGTGCTGATCAACGACTGGAGCCTGCGCGCGCTCGGCCCGGTTGAGATGGCCACCGGTTTCGGCTGGCTGCAGTGCAAGCCTGCCTGCAGCATGGCGCCTTTCGCGGTTACGCCTGACGAACTCGGCGCCGCCTGGCACGACGCCCGTGTATGCCTGCCGCTGCGCATCGACGTGAACGGCCAGCCCTTCGGCCGCGCAAACGGCGGCGAGATGAAGTTCGGCTTTCACGAGCTCATCGCCCACGCGGCCTATTCGCGCGATCTGCCCGCCGGCACCATCCTCGGTTCGGGCACCGTGGCGAATGCAAGTTACGAAGACGTGGGGTCGAGCTGCATTGCCGAACGCCAAGCCATTGAGCTGATCGCCCATGGCGCGTCCCGCTCGCCATTTCTCAATTCAGGAGACCGGGTCGAAATGCGCGCCTCTACAGCCGATGGCGTCGAACTTTTTGGCCCGATCGACCAGAGTGTCGAGATCTCTGCCTCGACATAGAACCGCACAGCTGCGCCGTACCGCGGGCACTGCCTTCGCTCTCCAGCCGGAGTATCTGCTTCGTCCGCACGGGTGTCCGCAGCGAATGGCCGGTTCGACAGACCGCGCCGCAGCGCGATGATGTGAGCTTAAATGGCAGCAAAGGGCCGCAAGCCGACTGGATCTCCTGAGCCACAGGACTTCTTGAAGGGGTATCTTGACCCCCAAAAAATGATGTCTTAGTTAGGTCAAACCCGGCGCGGGCGTTGTGTAATGGTAAGACCTCAGCCTTCCAAGCTGATGATACGGGTTCGATTCCCGTCGCCCGCTCCAGTTTTCCAGCCTTGAACCAGGATGTCTGGCCCCGCGACGCGGTGGGCTTTTGCGCGCGGCCAGGGATTCCGTTGGACGGGAACCGATCCTTGGAACGTGAAAGAGCCGGACCCCTGGTCCGGCTCTCTTCAGAAGGACGATGTTTCGTCCTGACTGCCCTACCTCAGAGGTAGTAGCTGTCCGAGAAGACGTGACGCACGATGCCGTCACGGGTCAGGCCGCGTTCGGCCAGCTCTTCGTCGGTCATCGCTTCGAGCGCGGCGATTTCGCCCTGGCGCGAACGCGCTTCGACATATGCGGCACCGAAATTCTTGAGCGCTTCGAGAACCCGGGCATAGATCGGATGAGAAGCGGCGAAGTCAGTCGTGGTTGCAGTGTAAGCCATTTTGGAAACCTCAGATGGTCTAGTGTCTCTGTGTTCCCCCCTTGGCGTCAGAGATAGGACACAGGGACTTACCCAACCACCCACAATGCCGAAATGCCGCCATGCAGCACGCGCAACCCGATTGAATAATCAGTAAATTCAGAGCAGCGCGCCGCGATGCGGCGTCGCAGCACCGTGCTAGGCGGCATCGACCGAAGACGCCGGGCGCAGGGCCAGCCCGCCAAGCTCCACGAGCGCGTTAACGACGGCCTCCACGCCGTCGCCATGCCGAAGGGAGGTGAATACGAAGGGCTTGCCTACCCGCATCCGGGTGGCGTCCCGCTCCATCACGTCGAGGTTGGCCCCGACATAGGGCGCGAGGTCGCGTTTGTTGATCACCAGAAGATCGCTCCGACAGATTGCGGGGCCGCCCTTGCGGGGGATTTCTTCGCCCGCCGCGACGTCGATCACGTAGAAGGTGATGTCGGCCAGTTCCGGCGAAAAGGTCGCGGACAGATTGTCGCCGCCACTTTCGATCAGGATCAGGTCGAGGTCCGGATGCCGCGCATTGAGCTCGGCCACCGCTGCGAGGTTGATCGAGGCGTCCTCGCGGATCGCGGTATGGGGGCAACCGCCGGTCTCGACGCCCATGACGCGGTCGTCTGGCAGGATCTGCATCCGCATGAGCGCCTCGGCGTCCTCCTGCGTGTAGATGTCGTTGGTGATTACCGCCATGGAACAGCGGTCCTTGAGTGCGCGGGCCAGTTGGGCGGTGAGCGTGGTCTTGCCCGCACCCACGGGTCCACCGATTCCGACGCGCAGGGGGCCGTTGGTCATGAGCGGAAGATCCTCGAATACTGGGTTTCGTGCTTCATCGCCGCGATATCGGACAGGAAGGTCGCGCTGGCGATGTGCGACAGGTTGCCGTCGGTCGCTTCGGCAGCCGTCTCGGCGCAGACCGGGGCGAGGTTTCGGATCACCCGCTGCGCGTCCGTCTGACCGATGGGCCCAAGCCGCTGGGCCGCGCTCACCAGGTTCGAGATGAAGACCTGCAGATAGAGCGTCAGCGTCATCTCGAGCGGCAGATGTTCAATGGCGGCGGCACGGCCCAAAGCGACCGGATAGGTCAGCCCGGCCAGTTCCCGGTCCCAGACGTGACCGACCACATCGCAGAAGGCCCGCCCCTGCGCCACCGTCTCAAGAAGCCGCTCCCGGCAGGGCGCAAAGGCGCGGGCCATGCTGTCGACTTCGGAGAGGGGCACGTCGCCATGGAAGGCCGCCGCGACGAAATGCGCGTCGGCATGGGCGGATCCCAGCGTGAGAAGATCGGTGAGCCAGGCTTCCAGCGTTCCGGCATCGGTGATCCAGCCGGCGTGAAAGGCGGCTTCCAGCCCGTGGGAATAGGTGAAGGCCCCCACGGGAAAGGCGGGCGAGAGCCATTGGTGAAGCGTCATGACGGCATCAGTGCGCATGATCGGGTCCTTCGTGTCCATGCTCATGGTCGTGGTCATGATCGCCTGCGGTCGGACCATGGCCATGAGAATGATCGTGCCCGTGCGTGCGCCCGTGTCCATAGGCGCCCCCCTCGGGGGTGAAGGGTGCTTCGATTTCGAGCAGGGTCGCGCCGAGGCGGATGAGCATGTCCGCCAAAACATGATCGCGTTTGATTAAAATGCGGGCGTTCGGTGAATCGATCTCTGCGGGCGTGTGGCGGTTGCCGATGTGCCAGGCGAGTCGCAGGATGTCGGGGCCCGTCACCTCGATCAGGGCCTCTTGGGCCGCCACGACACCGACCCGGCGACCATCGTCCAGAACGAAGGCGTCGAAGGCTCCGACGCTCGTTGTCTTGGGCAGATCGACGAGAAACCGCTCGCCCGCCGTGGTGGTCAGCACCTTTCGCCGCAGGAACCGTTCGTCATAGGTCAGGACGACCTCGAGGTCCGGGTGATGGACGTGGGCGACGGTTTCGGCGGTGGGAAGGCGGGTCATGGTCGGTCCTTGGTCGCTCAGGCGTCAGAACAGGAAATAGCGCTGCGCCATGGGAAGTTCGGTTGCCGGTTCGCAGGTCAGAAGCTCGCCGTTCGCGCGCACCTCGTAGGTCTCGGGGTGCACCTCGATCTGTGGCAGCGTGTCGTTGAGTTTCAGGTCGCGCTTGCCGATGCCACGGGTATTGGTCACGGGCAGGCACTCCTTGGCGAGCCCCAGATGTTTGCCGATGGAGGAATTGTGGGCGGCACCGCTGACGAAGAGCACGGCGGAGTTTTCGACCGCCCGCCCCATGGCCCCGAACATCGGGCGGGAATAGACCGGTTGCGGCGTCGGGATCGAGGCATTCGGGTCACCCATCTGCGCCATGGCGATCATGCCGCCGATCAGCACCATCTCGGGCTTCACGCCGAAGAACGCGGTGTTCCAGAGCACGAGATCGGCGCGCTTGCCCACTTCGATGGATCCGATCTCGTGGCTCATGCCATGGGCGATGGCCGGGTTGATCGTGTATTTCGCGATGTAGCGGCGGACGCGGAAGTTGTCGTTGTCGCCGGTTTCCTCGGCCAGTTTCCCGCGCTGTTTCTTCATCTTGTCGGCGGTCTGCCACGTGCGGATGATGACCTCGCCGACCCGACCCATCGCCTGACTGTCCGACGCGATGATCGAAAACGCCCCCATATCGTGCAGGATGTCCTCGGCCGCGATGGTTTCGCGCCGGATGCGGCTTTCGGCAAAGGCCACGTCCTCGGGGATCGACTTGTCCAAGTGGTGACAGACCATGAGCATGTCGAGGTGTTCCTCGAGCGTGTTCACGGTGAAGGGCCGCGTCGGGTTGGTGGACGAGGGCAGCACGAAGTCTTCGCCGCAGACCTTGATGATGTCCGGCGCATGGCCACCGCCCGCCCCTTCGGTGTGGAAGGCGTGGATCGTCCGGCCCTTCATGGCCGCGACGGTGT